>JAOZUR010000032.1 GCA_029938555.1 Candidatus Sabulitectum sp.
ATCAATCAGGAGGGGTTATCAGATGAAGAAGTTTGCTCTTGCTCTTGTAGCAATTTTGGTTCTCGCAGTTGCCTGTGGCGGCGGCGAAACACCAGAACAGGTTGTTAATAAGCTTTTCAGTGGGGTTCAGAATGGTGACGGCGACGCAGTTGTAAGTTGCCTTTCCGCTGAAGCTCTTGCAGGTATCGACGAAGGTCTTGTTGAAATTAAAGCTAATCCAGAAGAAACTGCTGGCATGGCAGTTATGTTCGGGATAGAAATTACTGCTGACGAAGTAGCGAACCTCACAGCTGCTCGTGCTATTTCCCTTCTTCTTACAAGCGAAATGCTTGCAGCAGAAATGCCTGATTTCAGTACTGTAGTAGTTGGTACTGCTGTTATCGATGGTGAAACCGCCACAGTTCCAGTTACAATGGACGGCGAAACTGAAGATATGGAACTTGTACTTGAAGACGGTAGCTGGAAAATCGGTGGCGACGACATGGGCTTCATGTAATCTGCTACTTTTTTAGGGCGCTCATTGAGCGCCCTTTTTTTATATCCTTACCAGTCTCAAACCCAAACCATTATAGCTCATATCAGGCTGAATGAAATGACGATAAGCAGACCTGCATGCCTTAGGGAAACCAACCCAACTGCTACCTCTGTATGCTCGTTTCCCAGAATTGCCTGAAAGCCATGGGGATCCATCTTCAGGGGCTCCTACATAATCAGCATTATGCCAATCTTCTACCCATTCCCATACATTTCCATTCATATCAAACAAACCCCAGTTATTTGGAAGTTTTTCTGCAACTGGGTGTGTAGAGTCATCTGCATTGCCTGTCCACCAGGCATAGTCGTTTATAATTGTTTCATCAATATCATCACCCCAGTAATATCGGGTAGTTGTACCAGCTCTACAGGCATATTCCCACTGAGATTCACTGGGAAGACTGTAAGTATGATGTTCATCAAGTTCATTCATGGCTGTGACAAATTCCTGACATTGATACCAGGTAACCATTTCTACTGGAAGGTTGTCTCCGGAAAAATGTGAAGGATTACTTCCCATAACCTCAAACCACATACCCTGCGTGACTTCTGTTGTCATAATCTGATAAGAGTTTTCAAAAGTCACAGTATGTACAGGCCGCTCATTTACATTTGAGCCCTGCTCTGTTTCCGGTGCACCCATTTCAAAACTGCCTGCTGCTATTGTTACAAATTCCATATTTACCGGTAATAAGCTGGGGCTGATTGAAAAAATCTCACTAAACCCTTCCCCGCTTATCTCATCAATTATCTTAATCTGAAAATCATTCCCATTTCCCCATGTCCCAGGAATTTCATCTGTTCTGGTAAATTCACCATCGTTTGTTGTGCACTCTCTAAATTCATCAAGCTTGGCACCGTTCTTCCATATTTCAATGCTAACTGTTGTACCTTCGAGTGGCTGCCACTGAACTACTGTGTTAATCTGCCCTGTATGCCAAGTTGTGGAAGAATCTGGTGCTGATACCATGATTACCGGAGTAACTCCTACTGGGTCTTCTGCACAGCCGAAAAGAACCACCAAAACAGATAGAATTAAAAGATTTTTCCAAATAGAAATTCCACTCATACTTCCCCGCCTTTCGTTAAATGTGTATATACCATTCGACTTTATCAGAGAATCATACTTGCAGATTAAGAATTGTACCAGTAGCAAATAGTATTAACAGAAACAAAAAAGGTATTCATGTGAAAAAATACATAATTTTCCCAGTGCTTCTGTTTTTCACAATTGCCTGTGCAGAACAATCACCAGAACAGGTTGTTAAAGTTTTCTTCAATGCTTATGAGAATGGTGATGGAACAGCTCTTATAAATTGTATGTCCATTGAAGCACAAGCTGATATTTTAAGCTATCTTGAAGAATTAAAAGAAGCACCAGAGGAAAGTGCAGATTACTTGACCCAAATCGGTATTCAGGTCACTGCTGAGCAGGTAGAATCTATGAGCGCAGGTGACTTTATCACAGCTTTGTTCAACAGCCCTGTTTATGCAGATGAATTGCCTGACTTCAGCGGAGCAGAGTTTGGGCAAGCAGATATTTATGGAGATCGGGCCTTGGTACCAGTTACCCAAGACGGAACCACAGAAGAAATTGAACTTGTTCTTGAAAATGGTTTATGGAAAATAGTTGGAAACGGTATGGAAATTCTTTAAATTCTCTATAGAGAAAGGAAACTAACTTTGAAAAAAATAATAATCGCCTTAGCTGTGTTCCTGGTTCTTTCTGTTGCCTGCGGGGAAACTGCAACCCAAGAGGAACAGCCGAATATTATAGTTGAAAAATTTATTGAAGCTGTAAGAAACGAAAATGGGGAAGTTGCTGCAGGTTATCTTTCTTCCGATTTAATTTCAGAATTCTGCGTTATCGGAAGTTATGAAGAGGTAGTAGCAAATCCAGAAGCATCCTCTGAAAATCTGGTAAATCTTGGTATAACTCTCACGCCTGACGAAATTGCAACAATGACAGAGAAAGAATATGTAATTCTTATTTTCTCAACTGATGTGATGTCATCCCAACTTGAGTCTCTTGGATCGGCTGAAATCGGAGAAGCAGCAATAGTGGGCACTACAGCCACAGTTCCTGTAACTACAAACGGAAGCACCGAGCTTTTCGAATTTGTTCACGAAGATAATAGCTGGAAAATCAATAGTTTTCTCTAAGAATAAAACAAAAAAGGCGCCTTATGGGCGCCTTTTTTATTAATCTTTTGCAGCAGGACAGGTTTTGCAGGTTGAACACTCTGGAGCTTGTGGGGCTTTTTTGTAATCTGTCTGGTAAAAACCACTTCCTTTAAAAATAACACCGGCGCCGGCACCTATAAGTCGCCTCACCTTGCCACCGCACTCAGGGCATTCAGTATCTGGATCTGCTGACATGTTCTGGAATTTTTCGTATTTCACTCCACACTTGTCACAGACATAATCATATGTTGGCATCTGTATCCTCTTTCTGTATTAAGAATTTTGTGAATTATACTACACAATGCAACGATGATAGTTCCTTAATTATTATCAAGCTTAATATTACCCTTTGAAACCAGAAGCCCAGCAATTATCACAGGTATAAACTGAGTTGCATGAAACACAATTGCAAGAGCTTTTGCCTGTGGTTCAGGAATGCCCGTTATGGCCGGGAATAGAACTCCAAGAGCATAATGAATCGTTCCAGCTCCCCCTGGAGTGGGTATAAGCATACCAAAACCGGCTAACACAAGAATAAGTGGTGGGTAATACCAGAACCAGGACATCTCTAATGCGTAAAACACCGGAACAACAGAAACACAAAGAGAAAGCCATACACCCATTGTTAGTAGTGAAATCTTTACCAATTCCTTATGGTCTTTTAGAACATCAAGGCCTATTGCAAAATCTAGTAGCATTTTTTCAATTTTAGACGCAATTTTATCGAAATGTAATTTACGAAGAGGAAAAACTATAACTCTGGCAGTAACTTCATGCCATTTTCTAAGGGCAATCAGAACAAAAAGAATCACTACATACCCAATACTCGCTGCGATCAGCCCACCGCGAACAGAATTAGTGAGATTATCCCACATTGCTGCCATTACAACCAGCGTCAAACCTGTAAGAGCAAGCCCGTCAAACAATCTAGCAACAACAACTGTGGCAAATGAAGATACAAAAGGAATACCGGTACTTCTGGAAAGAAGAGCTGATCTTGCAAATTCTCCAAGACGACCTGGAAAAACACTGTTCATCATAAAACCTGTTAACAATGGTGGAGTTGCTACTGCCTTTTTTACTTTTTGCATAGGTGCTAAAAGAGCTACCCATCTGTAAATTCTAAAAACATAACTTGCAGCAAGCGTTGGAAGCACCAATACAACAAAACCCCATCTGGTATTTGCAAATGCATTTTTAAGTTCAGACCAGTTTGTGCTTCTGAAAGTAAGCCAGATAGTTAAGCAGGCAATAATGATACCTACAGTTAGTTTTAAGATGTTTTTGGTTTTTTTCTGCAAAATACTACTCCAGCCCGAAACAGATTGCATGAAAAACCATCAACATCTGTTCCTGAGTAAAACTGGTAATTGTGGTATTTGATTTCCAATGAAAATCTGCCCAATCTGTTTTTTTACAAAGTTCTGATGTAAATGCTATTACAGTAAGTTCCAATCTTCGTGCTGTTCTTGCGGCCTTAAGCACATTACTGCTAGAACCACTTGTACTAATTGCAACAAGAATGTCACCCTTTCTGCCAAGAGCCTCCACCTGCCGAGAGAACACATTCTCATAGCCGTAATCATTTGCAATTGCAGTGATGGTTGCTGTGTCAGTGGTAAGGGCAATGGCGGCCATGGCCGGTCTTTCTTTGCGAAATCTACCAACCAATTCACCGGCAAAATGAGAAGCATCAACAGCACTGCCGCCGTTACCGCAAAGAAGTATTTTCCCGCCTTCAGTTAGGCATCTAAAAAACTCTTCTGTAATATTCTCAACCACTGTTGTATCCATGGTAACCATCAATGACGATGCTTTATCAAGATAATCAGCTACAGCATTTTTTGCAGGCATAACTCTAGTACTTCCTCAAGTGGTGGTAATACAATATTTTTTTCTGTGGACAAAGCAGACCAAGTGGGTCTCGCAGCAGGCAAGTCAAGTTTCGCCCATTGAGTTGGTCGTACGATACCTACTTCTGTTCCAGATACTAACTCAAGTCGTTGCTTCACTATACAAGCAAGATCGTATGGTGTGATTGCCCCTTTGTTAACACAATGATACAAACCAGTTTTATCTTCATCCAAAGCCATATCTACAAGAATCTTAGCAAGAGAGGCAACGGAGGTGATACACGCTGTCTGATCGGTAACAGCAGTGACTACCTGATGTTTTAAGAGTTTTGTAACAATCCATGGCAATAAGCCTTTAACTCCAAAAAGCCATGACGTTCTTACCACTGTATTGTTTGAACGACGGAGTGCGGCAATTTCCCCCCTAAGCTTGCTAGCTGCATATACATTAACTGGATTGGTAGGGTCGGATTCAAGAAGATAAGAGTTATTTTCACTGTTTGAAAACACTTGATCTGTAGAAACTGTAATAAGACGGCAACCTGTTTCAGTTAAATTCTTTACACCTTCATGGTGTACCTTTTCGGCAGCTTCCGGGTTTCTTTCACAAAAATCCACATCAGTTAAAGCTGAAGTATTAATAATTACATCCGGTTTTACTTTGTTTACCTCAATGGAAACAGAATTAAAATCAGAGACATCAAAACCGGGCAAATCACAACCAACCGCTTTGACCCCTAAATTTTCCAGCAAAGCTGAACCCAGCATACCGGCGGCTCCTACAACAAGAACTTTCATTTACTTTTCCTTCTGTTAAGCAAAGGAAGTATAGGTAATTTCATATCATTCAAAATTCTTTCAGGCATTTCATTTGTGATAATATGCCACGGGACTTTTGAGACTTTATCAACTTTATCCTTTAACCGACTGTCAAGAATATAATCATGAGCTGAGTGTGCATCGCTACATAAAATATGACATAAACCCTCACGCAATAAACATCTGGCGGTTGCTGCATACTTCTCGAACATTAAAGAGCGGGCACTAACCATAGTTCCGCAACCCATTTTTGATAGCTTTATCAGTCTTGATTTTTTTCGTCTACACCAGCGATAGCGCTCTGGATGGGCTAGAAGAGGTGAATACCCCTTATCAATAAGTCGCTTTAGTTGAAAAAGGGTTTCAATCCAAGTAACGCTTGTACTAAACTCAACCAGTAACCACCCTGTACCGGGATATCTTGTTTCTTCCATATACTTCAAAGAAGACCCACGAATCATTAATTCACCAGCGGTGATAAAACTCAACTCACCTAAGTATTTTTCCTCAACAATATCTTCAAATTGCATGGATTTCTTCCGCCTGGTTGTTACAACTCTTTTATTCATAGAACATGAAAAATGAGGAGTAAAAACGATAGTAGAACCGCTTTCAACATTGTTTTTTATATGGTTAAGAATCTCAAAAGCTTCTGAAATTGTCCGTGCCCCATCGTCCACAGAGGGAACTATATGGGAATGCAGGTCTATTATAGACAGGTGACTACTTCCTTTCTAAAGGTTATATTGTCATCAGTGTAATATCTTAGAATGGGGGTATCTGTGTCAAAAATCTTTTCTTGTGTCTTCTTCCTTTGCTTATCCGCCTCTCTTGCCACTGAAGGTTCATTAAAAGCTTTAGAACGTTTAGCCATGACAACAGATATGCTAATAGTCATTGGCGAGGAAATGATAGGCGAGCCTCAAAGTGGTGTTTTGATTCTAAATGATACCCTATCTATAGACATATCACTAAGCACAGCATTCACTTATCAGTTCATTGTCTGGACTGATTCGGCTTTTAATTACATAGATTTCTGGTTAACAAATCCCCACGGAGCTGTTCCAATTGGTGATTACGGCGATCACACAACACTGGTAGTAATGCCTGATTCAACTGAAACCGGTATCTGGCAAATTGAAATGCAACTACTTGAAGGTGCTTATTCTGATACTGCATATTATGCCATGGCCATTTTTCAGAGCGAACGGTTCACAAATTAATATTTTTTTTGTGCCTTAATTACTGAAACTCTGTTCCTCTGGTATTCTTTTACAATACAAAAACCAGCAGCACGAAATCCAAATTTAGTATCCTCTTTTTTTTCTTTCCCACATGAAATAATCATTATTCCACCTGGTTTTAGAAGGTGACCCCCTGCGAAAATGAACCGGTAAAGAAGAAGAGAATCCCCATGTCGGGCCTGATTTCGAAGTTTATCCGGCGAGCCTCTACCTTGTCCATTTATGCCATAAGGTGGATTCGCAATTACAAGATCTGCACATTCTTTTTTAAACACAGAAGAAATAAATTTCACAGAACACAAAACCGGCTGACCTTTTTTCGTGTCAAACAAAAGTAATGCTTCAGCAGAAATATCAATTCCCACAGAAAACACATTTTCTAAAGTTGCGTTTTTTAGTATTTCTCCAGTTCCAGTTCCAAGGTCGAAACAAATTTTACTTGGAACAGTACTCGCAATTTCTGCCAACAACAGAGTATCGGTAGTAATTTCTCTTCCTGGTAAAAAACTCAGCGGTAATACGCTTTGGCAACAGCCCAGGTATTCAGATAAGTCTCTTCATGTCTTAAATCAAACCATTTATTGATGCTCCAGAAACCATCTTCATTTTCTATCATGTGAAATTCCACAATGCCTGAGGCTGGAGTACCTGTTCCCGAATAATAAGATTGAGGTACTGTTATTGCGTACTCCCTATAAATGATGGCACTATCAACCGGTGCAGCTGGATCTGGATGATCTAAATCTTCCAAAAAGCTGGCAGAGATAGAACTATCAGCTGGTACTATAGCAAATAACGCTGTGGTAACAGTATATGCTTCCACAGATTTTATCCAATCATTAAAATTATAAGTGGGGTATTCATTAATATCATTTGTGTCAGCATAAAAAACAAAAGACTCTGACAGGCAATCAAGATAAAGTGCTGAACTGCCATTTAACGCTGCTTCAAGATTTAAAACAACGATTTCTGGACTAATAGGCGTTATCCAAACAACACCTGCTTCAGATGGATACTCTGGAACTCTCGGTTCAAATAAACTACACGATATAAAAAAAGAAAACAGAAAAAGCAGGGCAAAAAGGAAGTATTTATTCATATTTTATCACATTCTCATACTGAATCCAACAGAGGCTTTCCAATAGCTATCTCTGGTGGAGTTACTGTAAAATGTTCGAGTAATATTGGTATTCAGAGTTCCGCCCACTGCTTCAATTATGCTTCGAATGCCCACATGATGAATATGATCTGTAGTTTTTATGTTCATTCCCATTCTATCTCTATAAGCGTATTCATATGCATAACTGGGAGTTAATCCAACTTTTGCTGAAACATGAAAACCCGCATCAATTGTAATTCTGTTATTCAGTGATTCTTCTGATCTCCGAAAAAGATTGTTTTCAAAAGAACCCTGATCATTAAATGTGAATCGGTGAGCGATTCCAAGAGTAGTGCTATCTGATGCGACTCTGCTTAGTGAAAATGACTCTTCAAGTCTTCGAAAAAGACCATCAGATGAACTGGACTCTTCAAACATGTATTTTGTGTAATTTGCAGTTATTTTCATGTACTGACTTATTTTCCAGTCATTTCCAAGATCATATCTGTATCCTGGATGGAACGAATATGTAGACGTTGTCTTAGAATTTGCACTTTGTGTTGCAATAAGATAATAATTACTTCGCTGCTGACCGGTCATTGAACAGGTAATTGTTAGCTGAGATGATAGTGGAATGCTTGCGGTAATGGCTAGAAGATCTCGATACTCATCTCGGTCATAATCATGGGTATATGTACTGGTGGTATCTCCATCATCAATTACAGTATCATAAGAATAAAGCTCTACTACCTTCTGGAAAGTCACTCTTGCTCTTCCGGGACTATAAGAAAGGGAAATATTAATAAGCTTATCATCTGTAGATTCTTCAAGCTTGTAAAAATCACTAGAGCCATAAACTTCTACAATATCCTCCCTACCGGAGATTGATCTAGAGAATGAAAAATCCAGTTCAATATTTTCAGCCATTTCCCACATGAGATTAGAATTCAGTACACGACCGCTTCTATCATCATTTCTAGGATCAATATAAGAAGAATCTGGGTTTGTGCTTTCCCAGTACTTTCGTTCGCCGGACCATCTGGTGCTAAAATCAATAAACACTCCTGGAATTAACTGAGGCAGCTCAAAGTTCTCAGAGTGAGACCAGGAATCACCCAAGTGATTTTCCAAAGAATCAATGTAAATAATAGAATTTCTATCTCCTGATACTTCTGCACTAAAACTTCCACCACGGAAAGTTTCTGGAAAATAATAACTCATTCTAGCTGAAATGCCATCAGAGAAATTGTTTGTTTCTGCGCCAAATGATCGATTTTCACGAAAGTTAACCGAGGTATTTATCTGATCAAACACGGTTTTGTTCACACCAGCACTAACTCTGTAAAAATCACCGTCATTGTTACCTGTTCCAGTGGAAGTAATGTAATCTCTTCGTTGGATACCAACCGCAGTGTTAGTATTCAACCATGAACCTCTCGAATACCTAATTGAACCTGTTGCTGACTCGGTTCTGTCATCTCTGACCCTAACCCCATATCGGTCTTCCAGAGAAATACTTTTAGCAAATGTAGTAGACATTTCAACACCAGATAAAGGTTTCCAACTGACCCATCCACTGCCTGTTCTAAAGTCAGTGAACTGATCAAGCCCGTCAGCTCGTTTTGCAGAAAATGAACTGCTACCGTTTATACTAACTGTTCTTGAAATAGCTTCAGATACGGAAAAACTATTGGTAAGAGTGGTAGTTTCCTTAATCTGATCCATGCCAAGTGAATAAGAAAAATCACGAGCAAAGGCTGATAGAACTATCAAAAAAACCAAAAACGAAATTTTCATATTTCTGCCTTTCTTGCCAGTTCTGCAAATTTTTCCGGTGAAATTCTTTCTGCCCTAAGATCTGGGTTTATATCAGCAGCTTCTAACATGGCAATTGATTTAGTTTTACCGAATACCCTAGTGAGGCAATTAATTACTTTTTTTCTTCGTCCTGAAAAAGCGGCTCTTACTATTTTAGCAAAAACTGCATATTCATCTCTGGTGAAAATATTCTCTTTTTTTCTACGAAGAATAACAACACTTGAATCAACATTCGGTCTGGGCAAAAAATCTCCTGGGTCAAGATCAAACAGTTTTTCAACAGAAAACCATGGCCAAACAAGAAGAGAAAGCCTTCCATAATTTCGACCACCATCAATACAAGCCAAACGCTCGGCAAGCTCTTTCTGAAACATTAAAACTGCAATTTGAACATCATCATATATGGGTTCACAGAGACCAAAAACAGTTTGAGAAGAAATGTTATATGGCAGATTTGAAGCAATAGCCGTGAAAGGATAACCGGGAAGAGTGGTGGGATCTACTGTCAAAAAATCACCAATAACCACTTTAACATTTGGGTACTCTCGTTTTATTCTCTCTGCCATAGGTTCACATAATTCTATAGCAGACAAATCATAACCTACTCGCACAAGGCCATTTGTCAGAGCTCCAAGCCCTGGACCTATTTCAAGCACAGTTCCAGAAACCTCGCCAAGGTTTTTAACTATTCGCCTAACAGCAAGAGGATTTATAAGGAAATTCTGCCCAAGAGCCTTATCAGGCCTAATGTCTAACTCAGCAAGAGCTTTTCTAGTTTGATTACTATTCATGTGTCAGCGTATCCTTAACGGCATCTGAAGTCTTTCAGCAAGTGCTTTCACTCTTTGAAGATCAGCACCTGAATTGTTAACTGCAGAAACCTTTGCAGTTATACCAGTACTTTTCACCAGTTTGATGAATCTCATAAGGTGTTCCCATGAACCATCTATGGAAGGTGAACAGATTCTGTTGTATTGTTTTGCCCCAGAAGCATTCAAACTGATACTAACTGAATCAAAACAACTAAGTAAATTTTTAACCTGAAAATCGTTTAAAAATGCAGTACATAATCCATTGGTATTCAATCGTGTCTTCACTCCACTTGCCTGGACCAGTTCAGCACTTTTCATTAGAAGATCAACTTTGGAAGTGGGTTCACCAAATCCACAGAAAACAACTTCTTCAAAGTCCTCAATGGGAAATGCCATGATAGACGAAAGAACAAGTTCTTCTGAAGGATCTGTTTCATGGGTAAGAAAATAACCGCCAAGGCCATCCTCAAACTGTCGGATACAGAAACTGCAATCATTTTGACATCTCGAAGTAAGGTTAACATAAAGTAATTTTCCATACTGATATACAATATCTGTCCTTCTGTTATCAGGGTGCAATCTATAAGCTCGCATGGCATTCTGCCATAAGGTAAACGAAGTATTTTCTATAGACAAATTTTCGCCCCATAGTTCCCTGACCATTCGAATGATGTAACTTGTATAAGCTGGTTCGTTTCTTTTTCCTCTGTAAGGTTCAGGAGGTAGAAAAGGAGAATCAGTCTCTACCAACAGTCTGTTCCTTGGAATTCTTTTTATCAGTTCCCTATACTTTTTGTTTTTTTTGTAAGTCAGAGGTCCATCAACCCCTATGTAAAAACCTCTGGCAACGGCAATGTCAGTAAGAGACTCGTCTCCGCCCCAACAATGCAAAATCACAGGAAAAGAAACTGATTCCGGTAACTCCTTTAAAACCTCAGGCTCTGCACCTCTTGAATGAACAATAAGGGGATACCCGGTAGCTTCGGCAAACTTTATGTGTTTCTCAAACCAGTAGCGTTGATACTCAGGATCAAAAGTCTTATGGAAATAATCAAGGCCTGTTTCTCCAATTGCAATAACCTCTGGTTTTAAAAGAATGTGCCTGAGTTTCTTCCATTCCATTTCGCTTTCACTCTTCTGTGGTAGATGCTCTGGATGAAAAGCCGCAGCTGCATAAAGGTTATATTTCTCTGCAATTTCTGCTGCAATCTCAGCTGTATCCAAATCTATGGATGGAATCATAATATGACTAATACCGGCTTCTTTTGAATTCTTGATAACCTGACTTAAATCTTCATCAAAATGATGAAAATGTAAATGACAATGGCTGTCGAAACCTAACCTATCTCCAGATAACATGATCACGGCCGGGGCCGGTGGAAATTGAAGATATTGGAACACCAAGAATTTTTTCAACAGTAAGCACATACACCTTTGCTGCTTCAGGAAGATTGTCCCATTGAGTTTCTCCCAGAATATCTTCACTCCAACCGGATAGTGTTTTATACACTGGAATAAGTTTGTCCATTGATCGACCAGTTGTAAAAATATCCTCTTCATAACCTGTACAAATTTTCAGTTCATCAAAACCGCTTAATACATCAAGAAGAGTCAAAGTCACGGAAGTACATCCGTTAATTCTTACAGAATATGCTGCAAGCACACCATCCAGCCAGCCACATCTTCTTGCTCTTCCTGTTGTTGTTCCAAATTCATGACCAGCTTCACGTATTTTTTCGCCAATTTCATTATCCAGTTCCGTGGGAAATGGACCTGCTCCAACCCTGGTTGTATAAGCCTTAAGAATTCCAACAACTTCATCAACCTTTGTGGGGCCAAAACCAAGACTGGTACAAGCGGCTCCAGAAACACACTGACCACAGGTTACAAACGGATAAGAACCATGATCCGGGTCAAGCAATGACCCCTGTGCCCCTTCAGCAATAACCAAACCACCCTCTAAAAGGATTTTGCTTATCTCCTTTGAAATATCTGCTGAGTATTTGGCAACCTGCTGGGTAGCTTCTGTGAATTTTTTAACATCACTATGAAGATTTTTGATTTCTGTAGCATTCAGCTTCAATGTATCAATGGCCTCTTTTGTATGAAAATCAACTAGAACTGTAAAAGCTTCTGTATTGAATACATCTTCCAGTCTAATGGCATTTCTTCTGTATTTTCTTTCGTAGGTAGGTCCTATTCCTCTGCCGGTGGTCCCTATTTTTCCAGCAGCCAGATCTGTTTCGCTCTGTTGCTCAATAAATTTATATCCCGGATGTGTGAGATTAATTTTACCAGAAATCATTAATCTATCCTGAATAGTAATTCCAGAATCTTCAAGCAATCGGATTTCTTCTAGTATTGTCACTGGATCCATGACGCAGGCTGAGCCTATCATACCAATAACACCCTTGCGAACAAGACCACATGGAAGCAAATGAAGTGCAAATTTCTTACCCTCTGCCTCTACTGTATGACCGGCATTTGCGCCTCCGCTGAACCTGGCCACTGCAGATGCTTTACCTGCCAAGTGATCAACCATTTTCCCTTTACCCTCGTCGCCCCACTGCAGTCCAACAACAATACTAACTGGCATTATCAGCTCCTCGCTGAATGGGTGGCTGTGGCTGTAGCCAACCACTTATAAAGTTCATTAATACCACTACCATCAACCGAAGAAACAGGTATTACTGGACCCATTTCCCCGGCAATCCTAACAGCTTGTGCCAGTTTATTTCTCTTTAACTTATCACTTTTGGTAAGAGCGATAATGTAAGGCTTTCCACCTTCCATAAGAAATCTGGCCATTGATAAATCATTTTCAAGTTCCGGATGTCTGGAGTCTACCAGAAGAATAGCTCCTCTTAAAGGGCTTCTATTCCGCAAATAACCGCCTATCCAGCCAACCCATTTTTTACGCAATCTCTCGGGGGCTTTAGCAAACCCATACCCTGGAAGGTCGGCAATATAATAATTCTTATTGGTAGTATAAATATTTATGTATTGTGTACAACCTGGCCTTGAGCTAGTTCTGGCAACCTTTTTACCCATGTTCAGTTTATTAATAAGAGACGATTTACCTACATTCGATCTTCCTATAAAAGCCACCTCTGGTAGACCATCATCAGGTAGTCCGGTTTCACCGGGGCAACTTTTCAAAAACTGTATATGTAACTTTGCCAAATCAGACAGCTTCCTTATTTTTAGGTTTTGCTACCATTTCAGGAGCCTCTCCCTTTGATACACACAATTCATTTACTATCAACTTCTCTGGAGCTGTGTCTTCGGAAGGAATAGTGTACATTGGATCAAGTAAAATTCTTTCCACAATACTACGAAGCCCTCTAGCACCGCTCTGGCTTTTTTTCGCTTCAATTGCAATAGCCATAAGAGCATCATCTGTGATCTGAAGATCAACACCCTCAAGGTTGAACATGTACCTATACTGCTTTACAAGGGCATTTTTAGGCTCGGTAAGAACATGAATCAGATCTGATTCTGAAAGATCGTCAAGAGTAACCATTATAGGAAGACGCCCAACAAGCTCAGGAATCAAACCATAATGCACCAGATCATGCGACTCTATTTTCTTAAGAATATTTGCGCCTTCAAATTCTTCTTCATTTCCAATGTCTGCATTAAATCCAAGGGATGATCTGCGTATTCTTTTAGATACCAGTTTTTCTATTCCGTGAAATGCTCCTCCGCAGATAAACAGAATATTTGTTGTATCAATCTGAATATGATCCTGGTAAGGATGTTTGCGACCGCCACCTGGTGGCACTCCTGCCACTGTACCTTCAATCATTTTTAACAATGCCTGTTGAACACCTTCACCTGAAACATCTCTTGTGATTGAAGAATTTTCTGATTTTCTAGCTATCTTATCAATTTCATCTATGTAGATAATTCCATGCTGAGCAAGTTCTATATCCATGTCAGTTACCTGTAACAGTCGAAGCAGAATATTTTCTACATCTTCCCCTACATAACCGGCTTCAGTAAGTGTTGTGGCGTCAGCAATAGCAAAAGGAACATCAAGAATTTTTGCTAACGTTTTTGCTAGCAGGGTTTTACCCACGCCTGTAGGTCCTAGAAGAATGATATTGCTTTTTTCCAGCTCAACTGAAGCGGTGCTATCATGTGTGCTTTGAAGCCTTCGGTAGTGGTTATACACAGCAACAGAAAGAACCTTTTTAGCATCTTCTTGACCCACCACATACTGGTCAAGCTTTTTCTTTATCTCCATGGGAACAGGAAGCTCTTTTTTTAAAAAAGCTGGCTTTTCAGTTCCTTTGGTTTCCTGTGTTTCGTCCACGATCTCATGGCAGTAACGAACGCAGTCATCACAGATGGTAACACCTGGACCCTTTATCAGCTGTTTTACTTCTGAACTTGTTCTGTTACAAAAGCTACAGCGCTCTTCTTTAGCCATTATGAATCTCTATTCGTTAATATATTATCAATAATTCCATACTCTAACGCTTCATCTGCATCCATCCAAAAGTTTCTGTCAGAATCAGTATTTATCTTTTCAACAGGCTGGCCGGTGTGATAAGCAAGAATCTTATCCATCTGCTCTCTGATTTTCAATATTTCCCTTGCCTCTATCTGAATGTCGGCAGACTGACCGCTAGCTCCTCCGCTTGGCTGATGAATCATCACTCTGGCGTGGGGCAAAATACTTCTTTTACCCTTAGCGCCTGCTGCAAGAAGAATAGATGCCATTGATGCTGCACTTCCCATACAGAAAGTTGAAATATCTGGTTTGATAAATTCCATAGTATCATAAATTGCCAGACCTGCTGAAACAGATCCACCGGGACTATGTATGTACATGTTTATATCACGCTTTGAGTCCTGACCTTCAAGAAACAAAAGCTGTGCTACAACAACACTGGCTGTCTGTGCGTTGATAACATCTGCAATAAAAATGATTCTATCCTTGAGAAGCCTTGAATAAATATCATAGGATCTTTCTGAGTTTCCGTCTTTCTCAACTACAAATGGAATAACTGGCATTATTTATCTCCTTCAGAACTCACTTCTTCTGCTTCTGCTTCTGCTTCTTCTTCCTCTTTTACTTCATTTTCAACTTTGATCTGGGCCGGATCAACAGCTACCCATTTCCAAGGAATAGTGGTGGCCTCGGACTCATGTTCTTTAGGGTCTTTATTTTCAATAACTGCGGAACTCAAAATAAAGTCAAGAGCCAGATCATTTCTGTTTCTATCCAGATAAGAAGACTTACTATCACCATCAGTAATGGCTTGATTCATTTCATCTTCTTTAATTTCAAGATTCTCGCGAATGGCTATTTCTCTGAGAATCAAAAATTCTCTGACCTTATTCTCAGCCATTTCCTCGGCAGCTTTCAAAGTTTCTTCTTCTGGATCTTCATCTTCAAGACTGCTAATGTACTCTTTTAGAAGATTTTTTACCATGAACTTTGGAACTTCGAATGAATTACTCTTCAACAGATTGTCAATCATCTGTCTTTCTGAAAAAGATTTTTTCTCTGAATCAAAGCGAGTTACAATATCTTCAGTTAATTTTTGAGTTAACTCTTCCATTGTTTTGAATTCACCTGTTTTGGCTGCAAATTCATCATCAAGAGCAGGCAAAGAGTGAGCCCTTACTTCCTCTACAGTTATGGAATGAGTTGGTCCTTGAAGTGAAGTTTCGCCTTCTTTTTCAAGACTGATCTGCATGGTGAAAGATTCACCAGCTTTTACTCCAGTAATCAATTCATCAAAACCGGGACCCATATCATTTTTTCCAATAACTGAAACAATTTCTTTAAGCTCTGAATTTTCGTCAGCATCAGGATTGGCATAAAGAAGAGTTACTGAATCACCTTTAACAGAAGCTTCTTCTGTTTTTTCAAAAGTGGCAAACTCACTTCTAATATGTTCAATTGTATCCTGAACAGCTTTTTCAGGGCTGTAAAAAGGAAGCACCAGTTTCATTTCTTTGTAATCCACAGGTTCTGGTGTTTCAAAAATATGATAAGTCACAGAATAAGTAAAATCTTCACCTTCCACTGGAAGTGAACTTTCAGTCTCTTGGTCGGTATCAGAAAGAATCCAGTCAAATTCATCAAACAGACCGTTGGCTAACTGCTTATGAGCATTTTCTGCCACCTCTGCAATAATGATATTACCAAATCTTTTTTCAATAATACTTGCTGGAACATGCCCTGGACGGAAACCTTTAATGTTAACTTCTTTAGCAATATCTTTTTTGACTTTTCGGAAGATTTTTTTAAGGTCTGCAGCTTCCATAGTAAACTGCACAACTCTTTTATTTCCGTCTTCTTTTATCAGTTCGTAAGCCATTCAATCCTCTTTTTCTTTATTGTTGCACAAACGCAACACAGCCGACACCAGTCATATAAACTATAACTAGCTGTACAGCTTGCAATTACACGAAATCCTATTCGGAAATCAAATATTAAATCAACGCCGGAATATGCTTGAATTCATCACAAATTGCCAAACTATAAGTTACTGCAAAAATCACTGGCCTCTTCTGTCAGCAATGAGCCTAGCTTCCTCGCTAGTTGGATAACTTTCAAGAATAATGGTTTCCAATCTATGCATTTCCGAAGAAGCAGAATTTGCACTGTAAATTGCCGCCGCCCTTGCAAGTGCTGCAGCTGCCTTGTCCGACATTGGATATTTATAATAAACAGCTGTAAGTTCTTCAATGGCTCTGTGGGTTTCACCAAGGCTCTGGTGGCAAAGGGCCAGGTAGTACAGGGCATCATCTGCAACTTCCGCATTGGGATTTACCATGGCGACTTCAAAAAAACCTTCTGCTGCAACTGAATAACCACCTTGCTGATACTGCCTAAATGCTTCATCGTATGCAACCTGTACACTGGCAGGAGTTTCACTTGTACTGGATGTATTTCTCATGGTAAGCATTCTTTCAAGCTGGTCTACAAGTTCAAGAAGATTTTGTGTCTGATCGCCACTTCTCATTCCTGCTTGAGCTTGTATGGCTCTTAAAAGCGTCTCATTTCTTGACGTGGCAGCCTTAAGTGAATCAAGAGAACGGGATAACTGTACAGTTCTAGTTTCGATGTCTTCAACGCGGCCAGGAGAATGTACCCACTGGCCACCCCAGCAACCAGTTACAGCTAGGATCCCTGTAATCAACAGCATACTTATTTTCATGATTACTCCGGCAGAACGCGTAGATGAACGCGTCTATTCTGAGAAAGAGCCCAATCATCATCTCCTGAAACAAATGGTCTTTCTTTGCCATAACTTACAGTTTCAATTCTTGAAACAGGAATACCGTAATTTACAAAATAATCATAAACAGACTGTGCCCTTCTTTCACCAAGAGCAAGGTTGTAATCTATGGTTCCTCTGGCATCACAATGCCCCTCAAGAAGCAATCTAAAACCTTGATTATTCAATACATAATCTGCATCTGCCATGAGTATCTCAAGCATTTCTGCAGAAAGATCCTCTGCATTGTAACCGAAGAAAATATCATTCAATACAAGCTGATGATCTGCCAGCTGGTCAGCATAAGTAATCACAGTATCATCAACCCAAACACCCACATCTAAAGTATCATCTGCGATAAATGAAAGAGAATCAGGATTTTCATCAGGATCTTCAATAACATCATCAGGCCTGCAGCCTGCCACAAGGCTGATTATCAGAGCACACATAAATACCAGTGTTATTTTTTTCACTGAATTCCTCCCTGGGTGGTTACAGGTGACCATGTGGCGCAGTAACTTTCAATGCCCCTTGTCAGCCTGTAAACAGTTAATTTGTTTAACTCAAGCAGATAAATAGATCGAACACCATCTCGATCACTTGAGAAAGCTAGATGGCCACCGGTAGGAGACCATGTTGGATCTTCGTTTATAGTACCTTCTGTAGTAACCTGTCTGATTTCAGTTCCATCTGAATTCATCACAAAAATATGAAATTCTCCATTTGCCCTAGCTGTGTATGCTATTCTATCACCAGCTGGGGACCATGAAGGACTATCGCAATAACCATGGGCAAAACCAGCTCTTTCTGCTGTTCCTCCAGCGGCATCCATGGTATAAAGCTGTGGATACCCCACCCGGTCACTTGTTAAGATAATCTGCTGACCTGTAGGTGCAAAAGAAGCAGAAGTTTCAATTGAAGCTCTTGCGGTTAATCTGGCCACATCACCGGATGCTGTATCTAACCTATAAATATCAGAGTTACCACTTAAACTTTTTGTGAACGCTATAAATCTAGAATCAGGGCTCCAGGCAGGGGAGGTATTTAAACCACCGGTAACAATCCTGCCGGCAGATGCATTCGCAAACGAATAAAGGTAAAGATTTCCATAAGCGTTTCTGTAAGAAGTAAAAGCAATAGCTCTTCCGTCTGGGCTCCAAGCAGGGGTAGTAATAACCTCTGAATCGCTAATAACCACCTGTGCGCCACGAGAATCAAGAGTTTGTGTTTTTAGAGAATAAACCCCATTGCTTCTTGTTATAAACGCAACCTGAGTTGATGCTATTCCCTGCTGACCTGAAAGCAGATACACAAATTCATCAGAAAATCTATGGACAAGAGGTTGCCAAGAAGCACCAGAATATTCTTTCTTCAAAAGAATTTCGCCTTCTGAACCGGACACATCCACTGAAAGAGTGAAACTGCCATTTCTTCCAGTGAGCACACACCTAGCGTGAGCATAACCATCTTCCTGTGCTGCTATTTCAAGAATACCGGAAAAATCTATATCAAATTCAAGCTGAACTTTTGCTACAGAAGCCTCTGAACAGCCTTCAAATTCCACACTGACTGGAATACATTCATTGCCTACAGGAGTCATCTGCATAAACTCAGAACCAAAACTGATAAAGACAAGAAACAATCCCACCACAAGATACTTCATAAACACCACACTTTCGCTTTTCTTATAAGACTACCCGTATGGCTACTATACTATTCCATGACAAAGAATTGTTCCAAAACACAAAACTAAACGGTAAGCAATTCTTTAACTACCTCTGTGGAAGGTACTTTTCCAGCTACTTTTACAATCCCATTTACCGCAAGGGCAGGTGTTATCATCACGCCAAAGCTCATTATTTGATTCAGATCCGTCACCTTCTCTAATTCAAATTTTATGCCCATTTCAATAGCGGCAGCTTCAGCTACTTCTGCAAGTTTTTTGCACTTTGGACATCCTGTTCCCAGTACTTGAATCTTTATCATTAAAATCTCCCTTTACATTTTTCCAAAAATTAAACCACTAACTGTTGCCATAACAACAACCAGAGCTACAAATGTAACTGTCTTTTTTGTACCCATAACACTTCTAATAACAAGCATATTAGGCAAACTCAATGCAGGACCTGCAAGCAACAGTGCAAGTGCTGGACCCTTACCCATTCCACTTCCCATAAGCCCCTGCAGTATTGGTATTTCTGTAAGAGTGGCAAAGTACATAAATGCACCAGCAACTGAAGCAAACAGATTTGCTCCCAATGAATTTCCTCCTACAGCTGCCTCAATCCATGATGATGGAATAATGCCTTCATACCCCACACGACCAAGCAGAAATCCTGCCACAAGAACTCCTGCAAAAAGCAGTGGAAGAATCTGCCTTGCAAAACCAAAAGTCGCCTCAAACCACTCTGCCCCCTCACCACCTCCGCTGGTTAGAATTATTGATAAACCAACCATTCCAACAACAAATGGAACTGCAAAACCTCCTGGAGCAAAGATAGCAACTGAAGTTACAACAACAGCAAGAGAAATTATTTTCCATGCTTTTATTTTCATCCAAAGAACAAGAACCACAGCCAAAGCCACTGCAAGCACTGAAAGAGCAGGGCCCTTTATGGACCATACTGTATTCTGAAAACTATCAGAACAGTTACATCCACCCCAGGTGGCCATTACCATTATAGCAACAAGAATAAAAAAGAATACTGCATTTTTCCACAAAGCCCTACCGGAATCTTCAAGTATAACCATGGGCGCAGCTGATATCCTTTTTGCCTCATCTTTTCGGAAGATAAGATGCATAACCAAACCTATTACGATACTGAAAACCACAGCACCAACAGCCCTTGCAATTCCCAGCTCCATTCCCAGAATACGAGAAGTCAGAATAATTGCAAGCACATTAATTGCCGGGCCTGCATAAAGAAAAGCAGTTGCCGGCCCTAACCCTGCACCCATTCTGTAGATTCCTGCAAATAATGGAAGAACAGTACATGAACAAACAGCCAAAATAGAACCGGACACAGAAGCAACCGTGTAAGCCACTATCTTTTTTGCTCCTGCCCCTAGATACTTCATCACCGAACCCTGACTTATGAAAACTCCAATGGCACCAGCAATAAAAAATGCTGGAATAAGGCACAAAAGAACATGTTCACGGGCATACCATTTTGCCAGTTCAAAAGCTTCCAGTATTGAGTAGTCAAACCTCTCTTTTCCCACAGGCAGATAATAAATCCCCAAAAAAACAGCCACCAGCCATGTTAGAGATTTCCAATCTTTTTTCCAGTTCATCACAACTCCCGATTTTTCAAGTACTCTGTTTCCTGTTTAACATTCAATTTAATTACTTCGTCAAAGCATCCTAGAAATTCTAAAATACAGGGGGTTCTCAGGGTGTAATACACTTGTTTCCCGCTTTTTCTATACTGCACGATTCCAGCCTTGCGAAGAACAGAAAGATGACGGGAAATTGTGGAATAATCCAGATCAAGTGATTTATTAAATTCACACACACAAAGTTCTCCATCAACCAATTTCTCCACCATCCATAACCTATATGGGTTAGCAAGAGCTTTTAAGGTTTCCGATCTTCTTCTATAAAAAAGTAATTCTTCTTGTTTCATTTATTCCCTTTCGCATTTGTGTAAATATATGCAAACGTACATATGTTCGCCAGGGTACATGACAAGTCTAGAAGTGAGCTGTAGATTTGAATACACTGAAAGGAACAATATGAACAATCAAATTCTGAATGATCATCGAGACGATAGAGGATTTGTAGTAAATCCATTTGAGTTTTTAAGTGATACAGGTGACATAAGCAACTGTCATGCTTTTTCCATAGAACCAGGATGCAAAAGAGGCAACCATACCCATCCAGGTAGAAATGAGCAGGTGCTTGTTTTATCAGGATCTGTCACAGTGTTTCACAACAACGAAACCACAATTCTTTCTGCCGGTTCACCTTCAATTTTTACCATACCTGAAGTTACCAAACACACCTTTGAAAACAACACACAAAAAACAGTAGTGGTGATCTGCTGGAGCAGTGAAAGAATAAAGAATTATACTGGAGACGATACAGTCTGGTAAATATTAGTACATTCCATAAACCATGGCCAGGCCTGCTATTGCAATAACCGCACATATTAATTTCAACGGAAGCCCTGCTTTTAGGAAATCATTCATGCGGTATCCCCCTGGGCCAAAAATCATAAGATTTGTCTGATACCCCACAGGAGTGATAAAATTCGCTGCAGCTCCGTATGCCACAGCCAGATAAAAAGGTGTTCCATCAATACCAAGGGCAGTGGCCGATGCGGCAGCAAAAGGGAAAACAATTGTAGCTGCTGCTGTGGTAGTAATCAATTCCGCTAAAATATTAGTAGTTAAATAAACTGCAGCAAGCACTCCTATTACACCAAGTGGTTCAAACACAGTCACAACAGAACTGGCAAGAAGATAACCAAGACCTGTTACCTCAACAGCTTTCCCTACAGCAAGAGCAAATACTGCTACCACCAGTAAATCCATATTAATCATGTGTTTTAACTCACTTAAAGAAAGAATTCTGCCAACAAGAAAAACAGCAAGAAGAACAAGGAGAGAATTGAACAAAGGAACAAAACCAAAGATGCTTAAAAGAATACATGTAAAACTTGATACGGTTATGAATATAGATTTTTTCATATCTATGTTATGAATCTGTCGAATCTGAGAGATAACAAAAAAATCTTCAGTATCTGTTGTTGCTTTTACAAAATCATCCCCGGTTACAAGCAAAAGAAGATCACCAGGTTTCAATTTCATACTACCAATTTTACCCTCTTGTCGTTTACCCTGTCGATGAACTGCTAGAATTGCTGCATCATATCGTCCTCGAAAATTTGTATTTTTTACTTTAACTCCTGTTAATGAAGACCTGGGTGAAACAACAACTTTTACAACATGTATTTTTTCTGCTTTGGGAAACTCTGTTTCGTCTGCCAAAGAAAGCCCTTTTCTTCCAGCTGCAAGTTCGGCAACTGCTGATACCTTACCCGCCAGCAGAAGCTGATCTCCAGCTTCCAAAATTTCGTGAGGAGTTACAGGGGCAATCACAGACTCACCCCTCAAAATTTCCACAAGGAATAGATCCTTCAAGCTTCGCAGACTGGCTGCATCCACAGTTTTCCCCACAAGGTCTGACCCAGAATTTACTATAAGATTTGTTATGTATTCACGAGGGCTCTCTGCAAGTTTTTCCGATGGGCTTTTTCTTACAGGAAGCATTCTGAACCCTATAAAAACCACATAAATCATTCCCCCAGCAAAAAGCATCAAACCAACTGGAGTAAAATCTAAGATTGAAAGCCCTTCTCCACCATTGCTTACCACAAGGCTGTTAACAATCATATTTGTGGAAGTACCAATAAGTGTCACCATTCCGCCAAGTATGGCAGCCCATGACAATGGCATTAGCAGTTTGGAAGCAGGAACATTATGTCGGTTTCCCCAATCGGTGACAAATGGAATCATCATGGCCACCACAGGAGTATTGTTCATGAACGCAGAACTTCCACCGACAAAAGGCATCATCTGAGCCAGGAATACTCTATATCTACCTGATGGTTTCAGCCTTACTTCAAAAATCCACTGCACAAAACCGGTACGCCATATAACCTGACTAAGAACAAGAAGCAGAAGCATTACAGCAATTGCATCATTACCAAAACCAGCCAAAACCTGAGATGGTGTAATAATTCCTGAAATTGCAAGAACAGCAGCTGCAGAAAGAAAAACCACAGGTGCAGACAACTTTTTAGAATAAAGCAATACAATAATAGACAGCAGAATTGTTATGACAAAATACTGAGACCCGTTCATTAAACCCCTTTGCAATATAAGGCTCTGATTAATAGTACCTGCTGAATATGAAGGCAACTGTTGACATTCCGCAATTCCTCTTTGCAGTATCTAAATATCAAGTACCACAGTACACCGTTTAAGTTGTACCTCATTTTAAGCATGGAGAAAAAATGAACCTATTATCTTTTACACCACTTTTGTTCGTTCTAGCAGCAGTTACCCATGGTAATCCCATAGAAGAAAATATTCACATTACAGATTTTAATGATCTTATCTCAGAAATTTCTTGTTCCTCTGAGCTGTTTCAACAGCTTCCGGAAACTAGTTTCTTGGCAGACACTCTTCTAAAAGCCGAGATTATGTACCCCGACAGCATACTAAGACATTTCTATTTTGCAGTTCCTTCAAGTTATGATCCAGAAATACAAAACCCTATGTTTATCTGGCTTCATGGAGCTGTGAGCTCGCCTGATCTTCGATTGATGGATCCAAAAACAATTACCGAGGGTTATTTGATCCCTAGGTTGCTACAAGAAGGTTACATAATCGCTTTTCCAATGGGCCAGGCTGGATCTACATGGTGGGACCCCGTGGGAGAAGAAGGAATTTTAAGCATAGTCCAATGGATGAAGTCATCTTTTAATGTTAATGATTCAAAAGTATTTGTGGGTGGTTTTTCCGATGGAGCTTCCGGTAGTTTTTCTCTTATGATGTTGCATCCAGACTATTTTGCAGGTTATCTTGCATTTTCGGGTCACATAGGTGTATCAGCTATATCCGAAGAAAGAGCAACATATCTGCCCAGTCTTTCCAATCGCAGTGGATTTGTTACTCATACAGATGAAGATGGTCTCTACCCAACAGCTAAAATGGCTCCTACAATCACTCTTGCTGAAACAGCCGGGGCAGATATTGAATACCATACATTTGTGGGATTCAGACACGATCCGGCTTATCTACCTCAAATAGAGGATCGCATTATTGAATTTCTTGAGGAAACAGAAAGAGTCCGATTCCCTTCAGAGATTCTTTGGGAAACAAGTAAACCTTCAGGATGTGACTGGCTCAGGGTTGATTCTATCATATCTTGGCCGCTACTAACTGAAGATTCAGATTTTAATACTTTACTGGTATCTGACCGCCTTCAGTTTGGATTCTCACCAGACAGAGATTTTGAAGGTGAGGGAATTTACATAACAAGCGCTCTTGAAGGTGATGTTCCAGCAGCACGACTGGCTTTCACCGCTGGTGATGTTATTGTGGGATTTATGAACCAGCCCATTAGCAATCTTGAAGATCTCTCTGCTATTCAGGCGGACATGAAAGCAGGTGACAGTTTTACAATAAAAATTCTTCGTGATGAAGAAATTCTTGAAATGAATGACCAGTTTAATCCCCCCCAATACTACTGGTTATTACCAAGAACAGCCCCATCTGTAAGAATTGAAACAAAATACTCTAACAATCATTTTGAAATTTCTACAAACAGATTATGTGTAATCCGTCTGCAACTTCACCCTGAGATGGTTGATTTCAGCAGTGATATAGTTATCACCTGCAACGGATTCCAGATATTCAAAGGCAAAGTAGAAGAAGATGGTAACTTCGCCACCTCAAATCTTATGGAAAATCTTGATTTAACTCGATGTTACACCGCTGAGATTACCTTAGATCTTGAAGAACTTCTATTGCAGCAAATGTACCTAAATGAAGGAAGAGAATAATCATGAAAACTAACTCAATTTTTACTCTCTTAATTATTCTTATAACACTACCTGCCATGGCTGAACCTGTTAAAATTCTTGTTGCTGATTTCTCCCAGGAAAGTGAAAACATCTATAATCAAGAACCAATTTCTAACTGGGTTCAGAATACACTTGAAGAATTTGATTCAATTCAGGTTATTGCTTTAAACCAATCTGTCGCCCCTGATGAGCAGTTGAGCTATTACAAAGAACTTATGGAAGCAAACCAGAGTGATCTGCTTATCTTTGGTTCTGTTACAGCTTTACATGACTCTACACATATAAATTTCTACTACATTCCTGCAGATTACAATATGGAAACTAACGCATTTGAACCTTTTCTTAGAGAATTTACAATCAGAAACCTCAGTGAAATGCAGACAGAGATTCCGTATCTGTTAAGATTTAATACCAGCGCCCTTGCCACAATGACATTATTGAATTCACAGCTAATAGATGAAGCCTATGATGCATCGGAGAAAACACTGACTCTTGCTCAAATGCGAGATTTCTCAGAAATACAATCTTCTGCATTTCATATCAGAGGAATGGTTTTTCAGCTTGGCATATTCAACCCGGATTCTGCCCTGGATGATTACAATACGGCACTTTCTCTGAACCCGGAAAATACAAGTGTATTAGAATCCAGAGCTTCTTTGTACTCCGATTTGGGTTATTACAATCAGGCAATAGTAGACATGAACAGGTTGCTTGAGCTTGACCCAAATAACATTCCTATGCTGTATTACCGAGGATCAGCATACTCAAAAAGTGGTCAGTACGAAAAAGCATTGTTAGATTTAAACAGTTACCTTCAATTGGTACCAGATGATGTTGATGCTATTTATGTTAGAAGCCTAACAAGGGCTAATATGGGTGAAATTGATGCTGCTCTAAATGATTTCCACAGAGTTATTGAACTAGACCCGGAACACATTAACGCATACATAAACCAGGCTCAGTTGTATTTAAGCATAGGGCAACTGGAGATGGTTCTTCCGCTTTTAACCAGGGCAATGGAAATTGATAATACTAATTTAAGAATTTACAATACACTTCTTGTTCTTCTTATAACCAATGAAAACTGGCAGTCTGTTATTGAGTACTCAAATGTAGGACTTGCACTGGCTCCAGAAGATCCTTTCTTTTACAAGAGCAGATCAATTGGATACCTTGCTACAGACCAATTCAATTTGGCTTATGAAGATATTGAATATGTGATACAAAGTTTCAAAGATGGTATTTTCGGTTCCGCCACAAACAGAGAAATAGATCCACTGATAGCAACCGCAGAAGAGTTGACTATGTTTGTAAACCTTACCCCAAATTCAAGTGAATACTTTCACATGCGAGGAATCTATTATTTCCACCAGGATCAACTCACAAAAGCAATAAATGATTTCACGGAAGCTTTAGCTATTAACCCTCAAACCTATTATGCCCTTTTTTACCGAGCCATGGCCCATGCTGATAGCGGGAATAAGCAAGGTGCAATACATGATTTGCAAGCTTTTTTGCTTCTCTGTCCTGAAGGTACAGATGATGCCAAGTTTGCAACATCACAGCTGGATCGCATACAAGAGTTATAAAAAAAGACCGCATCACTATCAAAGTGATACGGTCTTTTCCAGTTCTATTTTGTTAAGGAAGCAAAATACATCTTGTTGTTGTACTAAAACCTGAAGTCTGAAGTTTTATCATATAAACACCTGAAGAAAGACCATCTGCCTCAAGAGCATAATTATGAAGACCTGCATCAGCCTGCTGTGCAGTTATTGTTTTCACCATTCTTCCGCTAAGGTCAAATACATCAAGCTGAACAAAACCAGCAGATTCAAGACCGATGGTTACTGTGGCTGATTCGCGGAAAGGATTAGGAGAAACAGAAACCACACTGGTTTCAAAATCAGATTCCACATCTTCAATGCCTAAAACAAAATCCCGCTTAAGAATTGTGCCATGATTGCCAACACCCCAAATGGTATTATCATCCTGCAGATCCAAAGAAACAATCCACTGTTTTGGCCAAGGAGAAGTCCACTCAAGATCCCAGCTATCTCCACCGTCTTCTGTTTTGTAGATATAACCCTGTCCGCCTTGTTCATAATCTCTACCAGCTGCTATCCAGCCCAAAGTTGGTGTTACCATAAGAATATCTTTGGGTAAATATGGCAACCCTGCAACAGATTCCCATGTAACTCCACCATCATTAGTGCGATGAACTACACCACCGAGACCGGCAGCCCAGCCGTCCATATTGTTAAGAAAGAAAACTTGCTGAAGATGATTTGAAACAGGTGGAGTTTGGACTGTCCAAGTAAGACCGCCATTATCCGTATGCCTGATGAAAGCATTACCGCCACCATAACCACCAACAACCCAGCCTTCCTTTGAATCCACAAAATAAAGGTCTGCTACATAATTTGTAGTACTAATATTCTGTGTGACCCAGCTCTGCCCTCCATCTGTGGTAGCCTTTACAATTCCTCCGCTTCCACAAGCCCATCCAGAATCAGGTGAAGTAAAGAGTATTTCCCCAATCCAAGATGAAGTTCCAAAAGAACTATTTTCCCAATTTGCGCCACCATCAACAGTTCGCCAAAGAGTTGCAGGCGCACCTTCCCAAAGCATCCAGCCTATATTTTCATTCAGGAATGTATACAGCGTACCACCTGGAGCTGATTCATCAGGAACCCATGTATTTCCACTATCTGTGGAAATAATACCATAACTATCAATACCAGCTGAAGAACCTGAACCAATTCTAGCTGTGGTTGAGTTTGCCCAGCTTATAGTTCGCCATGATGGAGATCTTTCAGACCATTCCCATGTAACTCCAGAATCAGAACTTTTAAGGATTGATGTATCATCTGTAGCTATCCAAATATCATCCCCTACATACACAGGGCCTTCTGTATAACCCCATACTGGTGGAGTGTTCTCAGACCAGGTAGAACCACCATCTGAAGTTACATACACCCTTTCAATAGAAGGTGAAAGAATTGCCACACCCACAACCACAGCATTATTTGCGTCTTTAGCATCAACACTATGGTAATGAAGACCTGTGGTATATTGAATTGCCCAACTATCACCACCATCTGAGGTATGCATGATATAACCATTATTATATATACTGCTTGTTACTGCCCAACCCTCAAGAGGATTTACGAAATCCATACTTTCAATCCCACCATTAAGCACCTCTGTGGGTAAGGTTTGAGAAGTCCAACTTACGCCTCCATCATCAGTAACATGTATTTGCGCATCAAGAGAAGCATTATGCCCACTTATCCAGCCATGCTGTGAATCAACAAAAGAAATACCAGTACATGAATAACCATTTCCAAAACTCTGGTCTTCCCAAGTTTCGCCACCATCGACGGTATGCAGTACAAGGTATGGCCCTTGCTCCCAGCCCCCACAGACCCAGCCTTCAAGACTATTGATAAATGTAATGCCGTTCAAAGTTCTTGAAGTTCCACTAGACTGTAGTGTCCAGCTTTCACCACCATCAAGTGTTCTGAATATTTGACCACTCTGACTAACACCCCAACCGGAATCTGGTGAAGCAAAAGACATTGCATTCACATAAAAAGGACAAGAGTATTCTTCCCAGTTTTCTCCGCCATCGGTGGTTTTGAAAATAAACCGCATGGAAATTGGACCGGCAGATGCTGTTCCTGCACCCCAGCCGTGAATACCATCATCAAGAAATTCAAGCCCTGACATTATGGCACTTGCTTTGCTTTCCATCAAATCCCACTGCGCATTCGCCACAAGTGGTAACATCAATAGAATAAAAATTACGCGGAAACTAACAGCTGGTGTACCTACCCTCATTAAGCAATTCCTTTCTTGCTTCAAGAGAACTTAGAAGTTCATCTCAATAATCACAGTAAAATAACTAAATAAATCAAATCACATACCAAACGAGTATACAATTAAATTTCAGCTAAAACATCAATCGTTGTTGTCTTCCAACTACTATCATCCATCCCAGTCAAAAGGTCACGCCCTGCATGACCAATCATAATCGAAAGGTCACTAAGTGTTTATGTAACTTCACTATCGGATTCTGCTTTTCGAACAAAGTAAAAAAGCCAGATCAATGGTATTATGAATCGGAAATGAACAGGAGCAATTGTTCCAAAAATACCATTCAGTGGAGAGCCCCACACAAGTATTGAAACCAAAAAGAGAAATACTGGAAGAACTGATGATTGAGAGCATAAAAACCATAAAGGAATCAGAAAAAAGAGGCCATAATGAATCCACAAAAAGGGAACGAAAGTAAGAAGATATAAAACGACAATAGAAAGAAAAATATTCCTTGGAATAACCCGTCTATTTATCAATCTTCGCACTGGTTCTTTAAGTACTATAATACCAAAAAGAATAGTTAGTGTATAACTAATTGTTTGAATTAAACGCTTTGATTTCGCATGGGTACGAAGTCTGTATTGATCATCTTGGGCGGCAAGCCCCTCATCCATTTTGTAAAAATTGGATTCTGAATAAGATGTGATAGCATTTGTAAAACTTAAGTTATTTTCAAGATTGTAGTCCCACCTCTCTCCAATTACTCCAAGTGCGTTAAACCATCTCGAATACTGATTGAAACCGAAAGTAATTGATGATAGCATTCCTAGAAGAAGAGACAAAATTAAAAGTGAAAGAATTGCTTTTTTACCCTTAACAAAAAGAGCAAAAGGCAAGAATCCAACTTTAATACTAACTATTAGAATTGCAGCAAATGAAGAAAGAAAACCGGAAAAGGAACTCCAAACCATTACTGATATTGCCAAAAGAAGAAATGCTGATGTATTACCCCAGACAGCATTACTCAGCAATGGTTCAGAAATGATTAAAAATAAAGAACCCAATAGTAAAAATAGAATACCATGTGACTTGTTTTTCTGTAACTTTAAGAAAAGCAAAAAAAGTGATAACCAACAACTTAGAATTCCTGAAACGGTCCATAAAATTCTATAACTCAAGTATGGTAGTACCTTGAGAGGCAACAGGGCAAACAGAAATCCAGGAGAGTACACATATTGATAAGAGTCACTGTCTATTCCTCGTTCAGAAAGACTCAATCTAGTATCATCAGCGCAGTAAGGATTCCGCCCATCTTCAAATGCATAAAAACCACCAATATAACTGAGTAAATCTGACGGATACAATGGAACACTATTCTGTAAACGGAGCGAATTTACAGTAATTCCCATAAGAAAAATCAAAGAAATGAAAAAAACCCTCTGCACTTTCTTTGTCATCACTTAAAAACTCCAATTCATCAAAAAAAAGAAGGTTATGTTAATAAACCAAGATTACCAATTGTAACGAGGCATGATATCGTCATCTTCAGTGATAATTTTGATTATAGTGTATAACAGAAAACTGGATGCCGTAAGAACACCTGCAGAAAATAAGATTGTTTTGCCTGTGTTAAACTTGTCTACTTCAAATCCACTTACATCAAAAATACTAATAACTACTTCAGAACCATCAAAACGAACACCACTGATTACCCCTTCATTATAGGAGGCACCATTTCCGTCAAAAAGACAAATTTCATTTCCTGTCACAAAATTATTATCTATGCTTTTCACAGATCTTCCTGCAAATGAAATGGTATCTGCCTCATTAGTTATCAACCTATAAACAGTAGTACCACTTTCCATCTGGTGATTTCCAGGGGTAACCCAATGGCGGGATGTACATGATCCCATAAAAACCATGGTCATAAGTAACAAAACAAACCTAAACCACAACTGCGTAAAAAATTTCATTGCACGTTGCTCCAGTCAGTTTGGGTTATAGTTTCAAAAATTGCAAAATAGTCAAAGTACAAGCGTGCTTTCTTCAATCTTACCACAGATTATAAATCACTCACTTTCCGTAAGCAATAAGTAATCACACTAAATTTAGACCGGAAATATCTTATAGAAAAAGTTCAAATATTCCCGTTTTCAGCAGCGCTTCAAGAAAATAATTAGCCGTCTTTTTCTAGTAAAACAATGTTTTCTAGCTGTTATCCAAGAAATTCAGGTCTCTCTGAAGTTTCTATAAAACAACCACTTTCTCGGTAACAGAAAAATCGTCAGCTCTCATAACACAAAAATAAACCCCCTCAGACAATCCATAAAAGTTCAGAGAATGAATGCCTGTTGGAAACTCCTGCGATACTTCAGCTATAACTCGACCAGAAACATCATATAACTGAAGATCAACCATTCCCGCTTCTGGAACAGCGAATACTGCTGATAAATATGAGTCTGATGGATTTTCTGAAAAATGCAGTGACCAGCAAGAAACATCATTCTCGTTGATCCCTAAGCAATAGTAGTTGAATGATAAATCTTCAAGCACAGGTGTTTTCGCAGGATCGAATGTTTTTAAAATCACTCTGTATTGTATGTACTGAGTAGAATCTACAAGAATATCTGACAGTGAAATAACAGATGAAAACACCGTATCTGACCAGAGTCCCATGTTTTCAGAATCAGCAGAACTCCTAAATT
>JAOZUR010000082.1 GCA_029938555.1 Candidatus Sabulitectum sp.
TGGGGCTCTGGAGAGCCAGCAGGATGCGAAAGTTTAAGCTGTATAGTGCACTAGTTCCCCGAACGAAAGCAACTCTGCCTGAAACTGGATGAGAGTGGCAACTTTGCAGATACTTGTAGTTGTCCCATATTTTAGCAGACCATCAGTAGTGATAGTAATACTTATTCAAAAAGTTTCTTGCGAACCCTTAAGTTTTCCATCAAACAACGGCACAATGGTCAGTTTTTCATCCGAGTATCAATGGAATATTCCTAATCTTACTATCTTTACTGCCGATTCTGACCATGGAAAGTATAAATACAGCGGTAAAAAAGTGCGTTTACTTCCAACGGTAGAGTTTCAGTGGGTAGTCTGTGAAACCATTGTCTGCTATACGGCATATATGCGTACCATCGAACCAGCTCTGGATGAGCATATCTTCGATGTCAAGGATGCCTAAGATACCTTTGTCTTCCAGAAAGATGGATACCTGACTTCTGAAGTGAAGAATCTCTCCCCTCTCCGGGGCACTGGCTGTGTCACCGGTGTTTGTTGTGTAGATATTACCTGTGAGGTAATACTCTTCATCAGTAATGGGGTCGAGATACGGGAGTATTCCCCGTGGGCCGAGGTAGTGAACTCTAGTGTATCCCATACGCCGTCTGCCATATACGGCCAGACCGGCGCAGTCGGTGCCCAGCCTTTCATCTGCCTGGTTGAAACCGCCGGGTGTTGTTCTGGGAGCCATTATGAACGGCGTGTTCATAAGCTCGTACAGATAACCTACATAGCTATTGTCTGGTCTCAGTGAAATCTGAACCGTATTTGGTATTACATGATGTGGAGGCTCTATGGTATTGATGGTATTGGTTGTTGCCTCTGTGGTTATGTAGAAGGTTCCTGCTTCCGGAAGGATTCCGTCATTGTTTGGGATGATCAGTATTGTTTCCTGTGATTCAATTGTTTTGAAAGACAGCGTATCTACACCAAGTCCGCGTTCACCACGGCCCTCATGCAGATTCCAGTGGGTGTCTCTTACAGGCAGGATAATGTTGAATGACTCACACCCTTCCACTGAGATGGTACATGGAGTGGTGTAAGAGAAAGATTCTGTGGCGTTCAATATGGGGTTAATGGTGTAGATTTCCAGAAGTACCAGTATAATAATCATCCCTGTGTTCAGAAGCCTGCTACGACCAGCTCTGAGATGCAAAGGTCTTCATATTCAGTGCCGGGAATTGCACCTGTAAAGATAATTTTTATGCTTCCGATCTCATGGCTCTCGCCACTGTTGAATGCTGCCCAGAACATACGAGTACTGAATCCTCTTTCGATGATTTCCCAGTCAATTGCATGAATGCGGTAAGGATAGTCACCGATGTAGTAGGTTTGATTATCTACTTCTACTGTGACTTCGGATGGACGGGCATTGGCTGTGTATGTGTACTCACTTTTTGCATAACCTGGAACAAGTCCCACCCAGGAAATATTGGTTCCCGGATTGAACTCGATAAGAATCCAGCTGCCAGTAGTCCCCTCTTCTCCCTCGGCCCAGGCCGTACTTAAATCATTATCGCTAAGGTTGGAAGAACCATAGCTTGCACCAAGCTCTGAAGAAACTGTTATCGTATAATTCTCAGGTGATATGCGGTGCTCTTCGAGAAAGACACTTGAGGCTGCTGTTCTTGATTCAAATGAGAAGGATAACTCTGAAAGTGATTCCAAATTCAGGTTTTCCTCACTTATAATGTAGTGATTGTCGTCAAGCCACTGCCCACCCTCGGGAAGAATCTGCATTGATCCATACACTGAGTGCAGTTCCTCTGCGTTTACAGTCATGGTGAAAGTACCAGCAGTTCCATCGCCCCAAAAAGCAGCGGGTTTTAGGTCATATCTGAAACTACGGTCCTGGTAGGTAAGTAGAAAATGTTTTGTGTTGTCAAAGTCTTCGTAAGTAGCCCTGAGCAAATAAGTAACTTGTATTTCAGTGGTATCACCTGCGGCAATTGCAAGATTCGTTGTAAACAGATGCGTGCCAACCGGAGTTTCATAACCATAATCCATCACAGTTGAGTTACTTTCTTCAGTGAGAATAAACTCGGTAGGAAGCTCTGTGCCGTCCTGGAAAAAACGGAACCCCTGAACGTCATGCTCCTGATTGAAGGCCATAGTGTACCTGTCTTCTTCAGGAATAATCATTGCAGTTACCGGGAAACAGTATCCCGTTTCAAGATCTTCCCCATAATTGTAAAGGATATAGGTAACATCAACTTCCACGAAATTTATTTTAGGTGTAAACACCAGCTCTTCAGAAACCAGTTCTACATCCCTTTGAACAAACTCGATAGGTGCCCCATCCCCAGCTCCAAATACAGGTGATGTTTCAAATGGGCCACCGTTGGCTAAAACGGTTGAAGAAGCCATAAAGGATAAAATAATAACAACGATGTAATTCTTCATAAGACTCTCCTGACTTTAGCGACTGATTCTAGTTACAGCTTGGCAACTCTTTTGCACAACTCCGAAAACCATTGCCTGGAGCGTGGTCGTTAAAACAAATATACTGATTAAGCTTCTATACTTGTTTGCTCCTTCTCTCGGCAGACTATTTTTGAAAAATCATGGCAATATTTCAGTTCATTCTCAACAGAAAGCGCAGTTTTTGACAACTTGTGACCCAGTGATTTCAGATTGCCGGTAATATTCATGTCCAGTCCTGGTGCTAACTGGTAATGCATATAACCGGTTAGATTGCAAAAGAGCAAGTGCTGGAAAGATTCTCAATTCCAGTCAGATGGAGTCGAAAACCCCGCTAAATACCAGCCTGTCCGTCATGAATTCTAAGGGAGTCCGATTGTCTGTCAGGAGGATTCCATTCTCTGGAGTGAAGTGGCCGGATCCAATTCAATATGGAATCAGCTTCAAGCCTGGAATCCTTCTTTTTAGGCATTCTAAACCTCTCTCATCAACTTCAAAAAGTACACGAATAGGACGCAGTTCCAAGTGTCCTGTTTTACTCATCCGAAAACTCTTTTCTACCATAGCCAAGTCTTTGTAACGACTGTGTATCTGTTGATCTGTGATTTTTGATTTATCTAATCAGATATAAGTACATAACAACCATCATCAACACTCAGTTCATCAATTATAGCAGCTATTTCCACATTTACTCTCTGTTTTTCTTTTACTAAAAAACTCAATCTAAAATGGAATATCTTCCCCATCTTCATGGTCTTCATCATATCCGTCAAATAAAGTAATTTCGTGAATCAATTCAAAGAATACGGAAAGGGAATCGCTGAGGTTTTTTACTGTTTTGCTGTAAACAAGCTTCTCTTCAGCTGTTTTTGCTTTCGACATCATTTTCAATGTAATAAGAATCTGTGATGATAACTCATCTACTATTTTAATCGGATCCATATCCCATTTCCTTTCTTCCATGCTTATAAATACATATGCTCGTTACATCTGCCTTTATACCTCGATTTGCAATCTCATTATCAAGAACGACATAGGCCAGAGTTACTTCTAACTGTAGCTTACTTACGGATACTCAGAAGTCTACAATATGAAAACAGATTCGCCAATGCCTCGGCTCCCTTGATCAAACCTTCTTTTTTATCCAAACTTCATGTTTCGTCGTGATAAAAATTTAACTAACAGCTAAGCTGATCCAAGCTGAAATTGTTTTCTGTCTCTTTCTTCTGATGTAGCATTGTAAACCCGCTAAAATTTATTGGTTGACAATTTGCTTTTACTTGTTCATTTTCCCGGCATATTGCGTCCCTTGTTCAGGAGGTTTGAATGCCATCTTACGCTGCAGTTGTAAAGATGCTTTTAAGTGTTGATGATTTTGTTTCAGGTGAACAGATTGCAGTGTCTCTAGGTGTGAGCAGAGCTTCAGTCTGGAAGAAAATTAAGAAGCTTCGAGGTATGGGGTTTGATATTACCGCCTCTACAAATCTTGGTTATCATCTTGTATCTGTTCCAGATGTACCGTCTGCTGAAGTACTTTCCACTATTCTAAAAACTTCATTAGTGGGAAAAAGCATTGAATACCATCCTGAAATTACATCAACCAACGATAGAGCAATGAAACTGGGTGAGACTAAAACTTTATCTGGAATGGTAATAACTGCAAGCAAACAATCTGCAGGTAGGGCAAGAAATGGTGGTGGCTGGAATAGTCCTTCTGGCAAGAATCTGTACCTTTCGATTCTTCTTCGCCCTGAAGTGGAACTCGCTAGAGCTGCTGAGATTGCCGAAATTGCCCTTCAATCACTGCAACTTTGTGTACATGATTTCTTTCCCGAGAATGTGTTTGAAATCTATGATTTTGGTTTATTTGTGAACGGGAAAAAACTTGGTGGAATTTTGTGTGAAGTAAAGGGCGAGATAAACAATATCTACTATATGGCAGTTGGAGTAGGTTTAAATGTTTCTCATTACAAAGCTGATGCAAATGCTGAATCTCTTTTCTCTCTCACTGGAAAAATGCTTTCCCGGGCTGCACTAACCGTATCGTTTTTAGAAAACTTTGAAAAACTATATCTGAAATGGAAAGAAAATGAATAGACAGGATGCACTAAAAATTCTTACCTCAATGCCTTTGAGCAATGTAGAGACCATGTGTAGCCACATACGCAAAACCAAATTCGGTAACAAAGTAGATCTCTGTTCTATAATAAATGCAAAAAATGGAGCCTGTTCTGAAGACTGTACCTTCTGTGCCCAATCTGGCACTGCTGGCGATCCTATGAAAAGTGTTGAAGAAATTATAGATCAGCACCGATTAAACTCAGATGCAGGTATTCACCGGTTTTCCACAGTTACAAGTGGTAAAACATTATCAGGTGAAGAATTTGAGCGAATCTGTTCAGCAGCTGCCGTGGGAAGTGGTTACTGCCCTTTATGTGCCTCACTGGGAATACTGGGGTTCAAAGAATTGAAACAATTATTTGCTGCAGGAGTAAGTCGATACCATCATAACTTGGAAACATCTTCAGCATTTTTCCCCTCAATTTGTACAACCCACAGCTGGGATGAAAGAGCCATGACAGTAAGAAGAGCAAAACTTGCTGGAATGTCAGTTTGTTCCGGCGGAATAATAGGTATTGGTGAATCAGATGAAGATCGAATAGATCTGGCATTCTCTTTGCTAGAGCTTGAAGTCGATTCTATTGCGTTGAACTTTTTTGTACCGGTTGATGGAGTCTCTGTCACAGGCGAAGATCTTTCTACTGAAAAATTACTGCGAGTGATCGGCATGTTCAGAATGGTAAATCCTTCAGCTGAGCTAAGAATCTGTGCAGGTCGAGACCGATTGGGTGAACAAAGCGAAAAAATGTTTTCCTTCGGAGTTACTGGAATAATGACAGGAACACTACTTACAACAGGTGGCAGTCAATATGAAGACGATCTTGATATGATTGAAAAAACTGGATACACGGTTTGAGTTTTGAAACTGCAGAACTAGCTGAACTTAAAAATCGGGGATTACTCCGGATACTGAAACTGCAAGATGGAAATTTATTGAATTTTTCCACAAATGATTACTTAAATCTCTCATGCCATCCACAGGTGAAAGACAAAGCTATCAAGGCTATAGATAACAATGGAACCGGTGCAGGTGGATCTAGGCTTATGGCTGGAAATCTTTCTCTACATGAAGAACTTGAAAAAAAACTAGCAGAGCTAACATGCATGGAAAGCGCTTTGATATTTGGCAGCGGTTTCCTTACAAATCTGGGAGTACTTACTGCTCTTGCAGGACGTAATGATGTGATTTTTTCTGACAAGTTAAACCATGCAAGTCTTGTTGATGGAGCAATAACATCACGGGCAGAAGTACGACGATACAGGCATTGTGATGTTGAACATTTAGCAGATCTTATTAAATCTTGTGATTCAACAGGAAGAAAAATCATTGTAACTGATTCTGTATTTAGTATGAATGGAGACATAGCACCACTTTTAGATATCCATAATTTAGCAGTTGCCCAAGGCTGTTTACTGGTGGTGGATGAAGCACATGCTATTGGTGTTTTCGGATCAGGTGGTGGAATATGCAAAAGCCTTTCCATTACCCCCGATGTTATTACAGGAACCCTAAGTAAGGCACTGGGCAGTTACGGCGGGTTTGCTGCGTGCTCAGAACGTTTACGGTCTTTTTTTATAAACAAATCTAGAAGCTTTATTTACACAACAGGTCTACCTCCAGCTTCAATTGGCGCTGCACTAGCAGCCTTAGAAGTAATCAATTCTTCTCCTAGCATTGGAGAAATTCTTATAAAAAATGCTACATTTTTCAAAGACGGATTGAATAAAATTGGTTTTGATACTTGTGGATCAGCTTCGCAAATTATTCCTGCTGTTATTGGAGACAATTCAAAAACGCTATCTATTTCTAAACATCTTGAAGAATCAAGGATTCTTGCTGTTGCCATCAGGCCTCCCACAGTTCCTCATGGATCAGCACGATTGCGTTTTTCTTTAACTCTTAACCATTCCCAAGAAGACATAAAGAAGGTAATCTCAGTTATGGAGGAATTGAAATGGAAGTAGTTTTCATTAGTGGCTGGGCAACAACAAACGATATATGGAAAAAAATAAGTGACACAGGTTTTCCAGTTCATTTCTTTAAATGGAATGAAGTTCTTGCAGGTTCTGTGAGTCTGCCCCCCTCTTGCATCGTGGTAGGATGGTCGCTGGGCGGACAACTGGCCCTTGATATGTTGGATTTTCCTGAAATTAAAGGTTTGCTTTTAATTTCTTCCATGTGCTGCTTAAGCTCAGATGATCACAGGCCTGGCGTGGACCCATCAACTTTTCATGCCATATCATCAATGCTATCAAGAAGCAGAGTTGGATATATAAAGTCATTCTTCAGAGAATGCGGTGCTGAAAGAAATGAACTACCTGAATTACTAAAACAATCTTCCTCGTTTACTGATGAAGAATTACTGCATGGCCTAGAAATAATGTTCAAGAAGGTTGTGAAACCGACCAGATCACTGCCAACAACTCTGATTCACGGAACCTCTGACGCCATTATTCCATTTGAATGCTCAATGCATATTTTTGAAGAACTGCTTTTTAAGTGTACTTCACTTGTTCCAGTATCAGGAGGCAACCATCTACTACCAATCACACACCCTGATGTAATCACAGAAGCAATCAAAGAACTTGCTGAGCGTATTGATTCCTGAGAATACGATATGACGGTTAATGAGTTATTGTTTAATAATGATATCTGAGTTGAGCAATAAGAATGGTATCATTTTCAATTTTGTAAACTATTCGATGCTTCTGAGTTATCCTTCTTGACCAATATCCAGTAAGATTCCTTTTAAGGACTTCCGGTTTCCCAAGCCCTTCATGTTTATTGCGTTAAATATCTTGAATCAACAGGTTGATTCGTTTTAGTATTGTTTTATCAGTTTTTTGCCAAAACAAGTAATCGCGCAGAGCATTTTCTGAAAACAAAAGTATCATTCAAGTATCTCTCTTTTTTAACCCTTTCCTGCATTTAATTCTACAATAGAATCAATTAGTCTTTTTGCATTTTTAGGGCTTTGCAAAAGAAAAGAAGTCTCATTAAGAGCCTCATTATTTCTACGAGTAACGATAATTGGGTCGTGATCATCACAGATTTTTTTCATGGTACTGCAAGATTATTTCTAGCTCTTGTATGTGTAATTACTCTCACTAAATTCCTCTCCTTGAAGTAGTTTATTTCCTACTAGAAACTGGATTTAATAGAACCCCAGCTTGAGCGTTCAAGAGAAGTGATGTCAAATGAGAATTCTACAATAGAATAAGCCCAACTATTGTCAACATATGACCAGTGCATATTTCCTGTAACTGCGTTATAGGTTAGACCCAACGAATAGTAAATATCTGTTCCAGGGCATGGAGTAGAACCAATATTAGTTAATGAAGTACCATTCCACTCAAAGAAATATATGTTATGGACGTTGTAAGATGTAAGAGCAATACCTAAATTACTTCCGTAAGGAAATGTTGTTAAACCGCTTAGTAACCCTGATACTCCGGGAGCAGTAATCTCTTCTGCTCCAGCATTTGGTTGGAAACGCCAGATAGAATTTCCATCGTTATCTGACTGCCAGTAATCTGTTCCATCAAAGTCCATTCCACGACCCAAATTACCTGCTGGGTTTGTTAAAGTAGTCCATGAGGAACCAAAGTCTTCAGATTTGAATAAATTAGAATTATTCCAATCGTTAACATAAACTTCTGAGTCTGGTGTATCGTTCAATGCAATGCCGAAAGAACCAAGGTTTGTAAGTGATAAGTTAAAGTATCCTGCTGAGGATCCATCTAATTCATATATCTCTACGTGCATATTGTCATGACAGACTGCAAGTATATAGTCAGACGGGCCGTTAGAATAAATATCGAGCCCAAGGGCTTGTTGTCCTGTTATGAAACTATTTACAACAGTTATAGAAATCGCATCTGTACCCTGAGTTTCAACTTGAGCAGATGATCCGGTGGGGTTGTATCCGTAATTATCAGTTGCAAAAGCAAGAGAAGCAAATAAACTTAATAGCAATAAACCTACAAATTTCATGAGAACCTTCCTCCGCGCCCTTTAAAAAGGACTTTTCTTAACTACTTTATTTCTACCACTTTATAAGCTAATACAAATTTTTGTAACAGTCAATTCTGCTCATTTGCAGCAAACCTAACTTCCTACAATACATATAGCAATTACAAATCTGAATCTTTAAAACCAAGCTAAGACAACTTCCCAGTTACTGTGGGTTTAGTGATTCTAACGATGTAAAATCTACCGTTGTTCTCTCTAAAATCAATATCTGTTCCTGGTTTGATTCCTAACTCTTCTCTTATATTTTTGGGAATAGTAACTTGTCCTTTTGCAGTAACATGCATAGTTCATCTCCTATTTGAACATTGTAATACCAGTATAGTATTACTGTATCGACTATGCAAGGTACTTCTTTTCTGAATCATTTGTTTCTGAGGCAGATGATATCCAATTTGAGTTTGGATCACAAGAGTAGGCAATTCATATATTTTTATTCGGATCTCTTTATCTTGACTACGTAGCCCAATTGTGCCATATCCTTGAAAGGAGGTGAGTCATGAGCAAAACAGCAACAGTAAGAGCACGTATTGAACCCGATTTGAAACAAGAAGTAGAACAGATCTTCCATGAGTTGGGACTTTCCACAACGGATGCGATTAATATCTTTTTCAAGCAGGTTAAGTTGCGACATGGACTTCCATTTGAAGTGGTGATACCGAACGCGCTTACTCAGAAAGTGCTTGAAGAATCTGATGATGGATTAAACCTTACTCACCACAAGAACCTTGAGGATATGTACAAAAGTCTAGAGATATAATGTTGAGCCTGGTTACCTCCAGACAATTTCACAAGGATATCAAAAGGATTAAGAAACAAGGCAAAAAGACTGAAAATCTAAAAGAAATCATTTTACTGCTTACGAACGAGATTGTTCTTCCCATTGGAAAAAGAGACCACAAATTGACAGAAACCTACAATCATCATCGAGAGTGTCACATTGCTCCGGATAAATTGTTGATATACAGGACCACTCCCACGAAGTTAACACTTGAAAGAACAGGATCTCATTCTGAATTGTTTAGGTAGTAGACTCGGATAAATTCTAGTGAATCAGCCAGGTAGATGAATACTGTTATTCCGGAGAAGAAGCTTTACAGAAGATTATCATTAAGATTTGGAGTCGGCAATTCTGCTGATGATAAGCGTCGCAAGATTTGCCGTCCGATTTACTATGGTCTTATGCGTATTTCAACATCTCAAATCAGTAGACATTGTAAACCTGTTTATTGCTAATGAAACCGCGGTTCTACTGCATATGATTGTTGAAGTTGTTGTTATTTATGAAGTTAGAAATTGAAGGCTGGAGAGCTCTTCTTCAGTTGCTCGGCTAGATATATTGAGAAATTCTATGCCGATCACTTTGT
>JAOZUR010000141.1 GCA_029938555.1 Candidatus Sabulitectum sp.
CTTTTTTGCAGTTCATCTCTGAAGGGCTGTGCAAGACTTGTATTTCCTGTTCTGTCCAAGAGGAAACCCAACCGTTGTATTACCAGAGTGTCTTCAAGCAGAATCAGCTTCTTGAGTACTTTTTTCTTCATTTTTTCTGCCAGCTCGGAAACTACTGTAATGGCGCTATTATCCCCACCACATTTAGTCATGAATCTTATAATGTCCAGAACTGTAGACTCAGCACACGATACAGTCATATAACCTGCTGGTGTTTTTACCTCTTCTGTCAGCGCCAGATTCATCTTTTTACTGCTGTGGAAAACAATAGCTTTACGACCAGACATCATAGGCTTTCGCTGATGTGATAGAATGACTTGAAAAAACCGTTCATGCTGATTAGACGCCCCGTGGATCGAAGCAGCGGTGAGCAGCCCAACATAATAGTCTTCATCCAGATACTGGCACAAATCATCTATGAACCACGAGATTGGAGGGGTAAAAGCCACAGAGTATTCTGCTGGCACAATCACAAAAAATCCCCAAATGGGTGATGCTATTCTGCCGGCTGTTTTCTGTCGTTTTAACATAGCTCGAAGTGAAATATCTGATAGATTGAGCTTGCTTGCAACCTCCACTGTTGTAAATGTATACCTACCAAGAGCTTGTAGCCCATCAATGAATTGTCTCATTCTATCCTCCCCATGCAATACGTTTTCATAATGTAACACATTTTGTTACATCCAGCATTTGCATTGCAATACATGATATAGAAAAACAGCAAGAATGTCTTTGTTCTCCGAAGCAAACATCTCATAAGATTCAAGAGAGCCCGTTGAATTCTCATCATATGTCATTTTAGATACTCACATCTTCCTACTTATATCACCGGCAGATGGCAGTGTGGTGGCTGCTGTGCATCCCCGCAGTTCTTCTCTGAAGGCAGTAAAACAGTTGAAGGTGGTTCAGCAGATAGTTCAACCGAGCCATGGGCAAAATGTTTTTCTGATTTCCATCAACTATGCAGAGCCACGCTTTCAGTACCACCACTATCTGTTCTCTGAAATCTTCCTCACGGAATCACAAATTCAATGTAATCAGGATAAAATAATGCCATGCGGGGAAATGCTTGGAAGTTTTTGCTCAAACATCAGTTATCGGAATAGTCCGAATCAAGTATCGACTTTACTCGTTTCAGATCGGGCAGCTTCTTGTCTTTCTTGTGAAACAATTCAATTAGCAGAAGATCCAAAGTGTCCTTCGCGAACCGGTATACGACTCTGAATCCAGTCTTTGAACCCTTCCCCATCAAACTTTTACATGTAAACCTTTTCGCAATGAAACAACAGTGGTTTTCAATACCGAGGCCCTGAATCGGAAAGTGTCCCATATCTTCAGGTTTTTGCCCCAACAGATGAACAGCTCTAACAGATACGTCAATGAATGTGTGCAGATCTTCAGGTATTGTTCTGTACTTTTTACCCAGTCTTCTTAATTCCTTTTCAAAGGCTTTATGCTGTGTTATGCGTTGAATACCCTGGATTTCCATAACCCCGTCAGTCATCTCTTACCGAATATTCCTGTGTTCTGTAAAAAACAGATTCATACTTGATTTGCTTACCTTCCTGTGCCGTCATCCAAGGAATATCCTTGTGAGAGTACTCGCTGATCCCACTGGCGTTCAGGCTACCTAACCTTCTTATTACATCGTTGATCACTTCAAGCTCATTTGCCGTGAATGCCGTCATATCCGGTTCAATGCGTGGCAGATACTTTGTCTGTGGGTAATTGAAGTATTCATTTGATACTCGCGCAAGGCTACCCTCCTGAATCATTTCATCCACAAGCTTATGAAAATGTGTTGGAGTAGGTCCGTAGGTGTTTTTAATGTAGGTTGCTCCGATAAGCTGTTCCTCGTACTTCTCATAGTAGTTGAAGTCGATAAAGTAGAGAAGTTTGTACAGAACAGTCTCTCCGATATTGGGTTTTGCCCCGACTTTAGCGAGGACGTAAAGCAGCACCTCCTTGAATTTTTCATAATTATTCTGAGGAATACTGATTCTTTCACGGCAACCCTCTTCATTCTCGTTCTCTGAAGGTTCAACTACCTGATCAGGATAGAGCTCAGGGTTAACCAGGTGTTCGATAGAGACATTCATTGCCTTCCCAAACAGAACCAGTTCCTCAACAGTTACCCTGCGTCGGTCTCCCTCTATCTGAGCAATAGTACTTCGACTAAGACCAACCTGCTTCGCAATATCTTCCTGTCGCATACCAAGTTTCTTCCTGAATCTCTTGATACTCAGACCAATCTTCATCTCTCTCCTCCCAAAGGTGTTGAAGAAAAATACGTTATGTTTTACAACATGTCAATGTTAGCTTTTATCACATCACTTAAAAGAATACGAAATAAGTTTTACGGAAAATCAGAAAGTAAGTCACGAATTAAGTCGAGATCCAACTCATTCCAGCTTACTGTCATCACCGAAAAGAAAGTCTTATTGTCGCTTGACATCTGGCACAAGCTTTTGCAAATCAAGCAATCAAGGCAGAGAATAAAGTTTTGTTTAAACAAACTCATAAACTATTGGAATATTTACACTCAAAAAGAGCAGATGGTGGTTTTGCAAAATACATGCGCAAATTGCAAAACTTAGATCTTTTGATTTTAGATGATTTTGGTTTGCTGCCCTTAACTTTTCAAAATGCAAACGACCTCTATGAGATCGTTCAGGAGCGTTATGAACGCAAGTCTACGATTATAACCAGCAATAGATCTCTCAGAG
>JAOZUR010000142.1 GCA_029938555.1 Candidatus Sabulitectum sp.
TCCTGTTTGCTCTCCTGTCCTTCTTCTGCGTTACTGATTCATTTACATAGCTCTGTTATGTGCAATCATCAGCGCCTTGAAGAGAAAACAGGATTGCCACACAGTAACTCGACATCTTTTATCTGACAGGGTACTTGGTAGAAAAAGAGGGGCTTATGGCTGAATTGAAAGCAGTAAAAGTATTTGAGAAGAGATACGAAGCAGAAATGGCTAAAGGGCTTCTGGTGGAACAGGGAATTGAATCTATGGTTGCAGCAGATGACTGTGGAGGTCAGCTTCTTGGACTTTCGGGCATAAGGAAAAGAGGAATAAAACTACTGGTTAGAGAAGAGGATTTGGAAAGGGCAGAAGAGGCTCTACAGGTACTAGAGTTAAATTGATAGAATTTCTCTCTTTATAACAATTAGGCGTAGATCCTACTGTCTGCGAACAAAAAACGATTTCGCGGGTATAGCAGTTAAACTATTCAAAGGAGTATCCTATATGAAATTAATGATATTACTATTCACAATCATTTCCTTATCTTTTGCACAGCAAGAGGATTCCAGTCAAGTATCTGTTGATGATTCATTAACCCTTGCAGAAGTAATTATAGAGCAAGCTGTATCTTACTTAGGTGTTCCATATCTTTGGGGTGGAATTGATGAGAACGGTTTTGATTGCAGTGGCCTTGCCTACAGGGTTTTTAATGATAATGGAGTGACTCTTCCAAGAACAGTTACTGCCATGGGTGAAGTTGGAGTTACTGTAAGTAAGGAAAACCTTCAGCCAGGTGATCTTCTAATATTTCATAATCCCACCCATACAGGTATTTATCTGGGTAACGGTGAGTTTATTCATTCGTCCTCATGGCAAGACAGAGGTGTTGTTATTTCTGAAATTACTCAACCGAATTACGAACGAAGATATTATTCAGCAGTAAGGGTTTTACCGGTAGATTAATCTGTAACGCCTATGGAAAAAAAGCGGTATTATTACCAGTACTCTGTATACCCTAAAGCTTCGTATTATACTGAAGTGTTAATAGCATATATGATTTCAACAGGGAGGTAAATATGGATTCAGGTAATGAGTACAGATTAATGATACCTGTTCTGGTGGGTAGAGGTGATTCTCTTATAGAACGAAATGTAGTTTTGGGAGTTTTGTGGTTGGTTTCTGTTTTAATATTGGCTATTTCAGTGTGGCTTCTGGTTGGCTTTGATCTGCCTCTCGGTCTCGGTCTTGGTATTTTTGCGGGGATGCAACTGGTGGGTCTGGCTTTTTACATACCACTTATACTAATCCATAAAAACAACGGATTTCGAGGGGGATCAGATAGAGAAACATTCTCATGGGCAATTTACCGGAAAAGAACAATGTCCTGGAGTTCTATCACAAAGGCCTCCATTATAAAATTAAATAAAAGAATGGATGAAACACCTTCCATAAGTTTTAAACTGGAACTGAGTGGTGTGAAAAAGCCTGTGAAACTGCATTTTGAAGAAAAATCTGGGCGACTGTTTGAGCAAGAGCTTAAAAGCAGGGCTCTGTTTTAGAATTACCTTAAAAGGTTTTTTCAGCCAACATTATACCCTACATTCTAGTTTTATTTTTTACCGTTACACCAACATGAAAATCTTTACCTTATCACTATTTTAGCGGATAAGGAAAATTTAATGACATTTAAAACGAGTACTTGTTTTTTTCAAAAGCGTGAAAACATCTTCAAGTAGATATGATTTTCACGATATTGTTAGCATAATCGTGAAAATTCCACTATGTTTGCGTTATGGGAAAAGTAATGAGTATTTATAAAAGAATTGATTTATTAAGACAGCAATATTATAAATTTGCTGTTGGTAAGAATTCTTTGCTTCAACTTATCGGAGAAGCAGAGGTTGCTGAACAGGTGTATAATTCAAATGCAATTGAAAATAGTACATTAAGTCTTGATGAGACAGAAAAAATATTACTTAATATTGATTTAGATCGTTTCGTTTCACAACGTGAAATTTTTGAAGCAAGAAATCTTGAGCGTGTTGTTAAATACATCGATTTGAAAGCTGTTCAACAGAAATTAGGGCTTGAAGAAATTTTGCTACTCCATAGAATGTTGATAACTAATATTCGTGATGATATTGCCGGTCGGTTTCGAGAAGACAATGAATGGGTAAGAGTTGCTAATCATATTGCCTGTGCCCCTGAATTGGTTACAGGTAAACTTGAAAAAACGCTGGCAGAGTATCACTCTTCTATAACAGATAATGTTATTAAAAGAATAGCCGTTTTTCATCTCAATTTTGAAAGCATTCATCCTTTTGTTGATGGAAACGGAAGAATTGGAAGAGTGCTTAACAACTATTTACTGATTCGTGATGGATATGTTCCTGTTAATATTAAATTCATTGATCGATCACTGTATTACGATGCTTTTCAAGAATTTGATAGAAGTGGGAAGAGTTCAATTATGGAGGAAATTGTCGGGAAAGCATTGACTAATAGTTATCATAAAAGATTGGCTTATTTGAGGGGAATGAATATTATTACTCTTAATGAATATGCTAAGCGGAATGACCTCTCACATTCGAATTTAATAAATAAAGCCAAGAGACAAACTATTAATGCGTTTTGGGAAAAAGGCGTTTGGAAGATAGGTAACTCTGGTCTTTGAGAAGATTTACCTATTGTAGTGATAAAAAAATCAATGCTACTATATTTTGTAGAGGTTTTTCCCTGAAAAGTGATTAGTGTTTATTGCTCCAGTTATCTGTC
>JAOZUR010000083.1:0-4341 GCA_029938555.1 Candidatus Sabulitectum sp.
CTGGACAGTCGATTTATCCAGTTCAACCAAAGCTTCTTTAAGCTCATCAAGATAGTTTTCAATAAACTTATTCATGTATATCACCTCCAAGGATTCTATCCATCAAATCACAGGTATCACCCCATAAAAGTTTCCATCGTTTCAATGCATCTCTTCCCAATTCAGTAATCGTATAGTATCGTCTTGGAGGTCCGGAAACCGAAGGTTCAACTCTACTGTTTAGTAGCTCATTCCTTTCCAGTGATTTCAAAACAGGATAAAGAGCGCCCTGCTTGATCAATTGGAAATCCTCATCCTTCCCAGACATTTCTTTTGCTATTCTGTATCCATACATTGGTTCTGCTGCCTGCGCCAAAATTGAAAGCAGAGCAAGAGAAGTAATACCTGAACTTAATTCCCTGCTGAATTTTCTGTCTACAGTACTACTGGTATTCAATTTGATTCTCCTTTCTAACCCTACCTGCTAGCTCTTCAAAGCACTGGGTTTGAGTTTTTACCTAACAACAACCCAATACTACTATCTAATTAGTACTAGTGTCAAGTTTCTATTACTATTAACAAAACTCTACCACGGCAGAAAACCCATGAACCTGTTGTAATCGAAGATAATTTCTCTATTACATACCATTGAATGAGGGCTTGACCTTGGAAGACACAAGTGCAATGTAAATACAGGTGTATAAATGTTATCACAGAAGAAAGGTAGCAACTTTTGACAAATGATGGGCATTCTCAATTCGTTGATTTTTTAAAGAATTCTGAAGAAAGTATGACTTCTCTACTTTCTCTCTTTAAAGATACTTTAATATTCATATTCGACTCTAATGGTTACTTTTCGTTTGCCCATAGCGATTCCAGCGATAGCCCACTGGTGGTACCAGAAGGATTTATAGGAAAAAGTGTTTCGGATCTGCTTCCTCCCGATGTATCCGAGCCATTTAAATCTGCTTTTCGTAGAAACAAGTCAGGGGAAGTTGTTGAATTCAGCTATAAATTAGAAACTGCTGCAGGCACGCAATGGTACAAAGCATCCTGCTCTCCAATTTTTCAGAATAATACATTTGATGGAACACTTGCAGTTGTTAAAGAGGTCACTGCTGAAATAGAGACAATAAAAGCATTACAAAATAGTGAAGAAAATTATAGAACCTTAGTTGAAATGGCCACAATAGCAATTGTGATCATTAGTGAAAATCGATTTGTTTACGTAAACCCTGTTACTTGTAAAATGTCTGGTTACTCCTATGATGAACTAATATCTAAAAATTTTCTTGATTTCATTGCTCCTTCCCAGCAAGAAATAGTAATGAAGAGGCATTTAGTGCGGGCTTCTGGAGGCGATGCACCTGAGTCGTATGAAACAAAACTGATAAGAAAAGATGGAAGTTTACTAGATGTTGAAATAAGTTTGCGAACTGTACAGTATCAAAATAAAGTTTCAATTCAAATTTTGATTACAGATATCAGCATAAAAATGAAACTTGAAGAAGAAAGACTGTCTTTTCAAACATCTCTTCAAGATAAAGTAAGAGAAAGAACCAGTGAACTAGAAAAGTACAAAGAACATCTTCAAGAAATAGTTGATGAAAGAACAATTCGTCTAAAAAACACAGTAGCTCTTCTTCGCATTGAAATTGAAGAAAGAAACATTGCTGAAGAGCGTGCTGAACATTTAAAACAAATTTTAAAGGCAATCAGAAGCATAAACCTTCTCATCACAAAAGAAACTGATTCTCAAACCTTGATAAACGAAACCTGCAGAAATCTTGTTGAAGCAAGAGGTTACAAGGATGCATGGATATTTCTAGTGAACCAGGACGGATCTTACATGACTGCCTCGGAAGCTAGATATGGTGAAGACCTAAAACCACTAAAAGAGAACCTAATGCAAGGAATTTACACACCCTGTATCAAAAAATCGCTCAATACAAGTAAGCCATGGATATCTGATCTTGAACGAAGTGTTTGCTCTGAGTGTTCACTGAAACCTGAGTCTACTCAACCTCGATTCATTATGTCTTGCAAACTTGAATGTCGTAATAAAGTTTTTGGTGTTTTAACTGTTACATGCCTTGGATCTATTCCGCCAGATGATGAGGAAGTTGGATTGTTCACAGAGATATGTGATGATATTGCTTTTGCCCTTGACAGCATAGAGCACAATAAAATCACAAAACTTGCAAAAAAAGCTCTAGGTGAAAGTGAAGATCGCTATAAAGCTCTTTTCGAAAACTCTGGTATGGCGATTCTATTCATGCAAGAAGAAGTTATTTTAGATTGTAATGCTAAAGCTATCGAAATTTTTGGTTGGAGTAAAAAAGATTTGATGGGAATCCGCCCATATGAACTATCTCCATTAAAGCAGCCCAGTGGCGAATTTTCTTATGTAGAAGCCATGAAAAAAATTAGAGCAGCTATCAGTGGAAGAAATCAATTCTTCAACTGGATTCATACTCGTGCAAACGGAGAAGAATTCCCGGCAGAGGTCAGTATTAACGCTGTTGAAATCAATGGAAAGTTCTACATACAAGCAATTGTTGATGATGTTACAACAAGACTTGAAGCTGAAAAAGCTCTTCGATTAAGTGAAAACAATTACCGTACACTCTCTGATAATGTACCAGTGGGAATTTTCAGAAGCGACCCCTCTGGATCTGGCACCCTTCTTGCAGCAAATACCATGCTAGCTACAATGTTTGGGTATTCATCCAAAGAAAAAATGGTTCAGGAGAATACTGAACTTCTTTATGTGGATGTTGAATCACGATTGTTTTTTCTAAAACAATTAAATGAAACCGGTATAATTGAAAAGTATGAAACTATGTTGCAGAGAAAAGATGGTTCTAAATTCTGGGCATCAATATCTGCCCGTTACTTTTCTCAGGAAGATCAAAGTCAGCACAAATTAATTGATGGAATTATAACAGATATTTCTCAAAACAAAGAACATGAAGAAAACCTTCAAAACACTCTGGATAGCTTAAGAGAGGCCATTGAAGGCACAGTTACTGCAATGAGTATGCTTGTGGAAATGAAAGACCCTTATACAGCCGGTCATCAGAAAGGAGTTGCTCTTTTAGCCTGCGCTATTGGACGACAGATGAATCTGAGTGATGACACCATCGACTGTCTTCGTATATCAAGTACTCTGCATGATTTGGGCAAACTTAATGTACCACTTGAAATTCTTAACAAACCTGGCCCATTAAGCAAATTTGAAATGAATTTTTTAAAAACACACCCTGAAGCCGGTTATGATATCTTGAAAGCTGTTGAATTCCCTTGGCCAATTGCTGATGTTATTCATCAACACCATGAAAGACAAGATGGATCTGGTTATCCACAAGGCTTAAAAGGCCACCAGATAATGATTGAAGCAAGCATTATCGCAGTGGCTGATGTGGTTGAAGCAGTTGCCTCTAGAAGACCCTACAGAGCTGGTAAAGGCGTTAATGTTGCTCTTGAAATCATCAAAGAAGGATCAGGCACATTCTTCCATGAAGAAGTTGTAAAAAACTGCATCATTCTTTTCGAGGAAAAAGGTTTTACTTTGATTGATCATGACAAAAATGCAACCAGAACCGATTTCAATCTATAGATAAAACCGTTTAAATTACTCCTCTATTTCAACAGATACAATATTTATTTCAAAAAACAGTGTTTTGCCTGCTAGTGGATGATTTCTATCAACAGTAACTTCATCACCCTCCACAGCCATAACTCTGATAATCTGACTATTTCCATTTTCATCCTGAGCCTGAAATTGCATTCCTGCATGAATATCTTCAATACCTGAAAATGCCTCTTTTTTTAACACAGCATAAAGACATGGATTAATTTCACCATAAGCCTCTTCAGGCTGAACTTCTACTTTAACAAAATCCCCAGAAGACTTTCCTGTAAGATGCTTCTCAAGCCCTGGAATAATCGCACCAGTTCCATGTTTAAAAATAAGAGGCTCACCGGTAGATGAAGCATTAATAACCTCACCAACATCATTCTTCAATTTGTAATCCATAGCAACAATGCTACCATTCTCAATTTTCATATTCACTCCATATCTTTTAGTTTTAATCGAAACGCCATATACAATATTGATATCAATCAGTCAATTGACATAAAAGTTCCCAATGACAGGTTCAAGTGCAGAAGTTTCAAATTGAATATGTTTTCCAAAAAGGAAATGAAAAAGGGTGGGGCAGCGTTTGCTGCCCCCTTTCGGTATCTGTATAACTAAACCTAGTGAAGAACCATTGCCTGTGTGGAAACGGTACCCGCTTTGGTTCCCACATTAACCACTATGTACTGCTTTTGTAATAACCTGGCGCCCCTGACACGATT
>JAOZUR010000083.1:4441-7444 GCA_029938555.1 Candidatus Sabulitectum sp.
CCTGGCGCCCCTGACACGATTCGAACGTGTGGCCTACGGTTTAGGCAGTCGAAGACCGCGCGAAGCGCGCAACCGTCGCTCTTGGACGGTTTCCACATTAACCATAATGTACTGCTTTTGTAATAACCTGGCGCCCCTGACACGATTCGAACGTGTGGCCTACGGTTTAGGAAACCGTCGCTCTATCCTACTGAGCTACAGGGGCACAGGCTTTAAGAATGGCAATTATGCACTGTTATGTTCTGTTCGTCAAACCCTTTCAAGCAAATCAGCAGCTGTTAGGGCAAGATGATCGGCAAAAAGCATTGCCTCTGTGGATGGAATAAGAATGTTTTCCTTCTTGAAAACAAGGCCGGATTTAATCAAATCAGTAGGATTTAACTGAAAACCTAATTGTTTCAGAGTGTTCAGGTTCACTCCATCTGTGTTTCTGAATCCAAGGGCAAGCATCTCAAACGCCATGTTCTCTTCCGTAAGAATTTCACAGGACTCCGTAACCGAATTACCATGCAGAATCGAAGACTCATACTTAAGAATATCACTGATATTCCAACTTCTCTCAGTTCCTGTAAAAGAATGGGCTGATGGCCCAATGCCGAGATAAGGAGTTCTGTTCCAATATGAACGATTGTGAAGAGATCTGTATTCCTCACTTAGAGCATAACTTGATACCTCATAGTGCATGTATCCTTCTGCTTTGAGCATATCATCCAGTTGATAATACATATCAACACACTGGCTCTCTGAGGCTTTTTCACCTTTGTCTCCCATGGGGGTGTCTGGTTCCAGCGTGAGATCATAAGCAGATATGTGCTGAGGTCTGAATCGGATAACCTCTTGAATATCGCTTTTTTGATCCTTGATTGTTTGTCTAGGAAGTCCATACATTAGATCAATACTGATGTTTTTGAAACCTGTTTTTGATATTAGTGTAAGGCTCTCTTTTGCTTCGTCTGCTGTGTGTCTTCGGCCCAAGAGAGTAAGATGTTCATTCTTGAAACTCTGTACCCCTACACTAATTCGATTAAACCCAGCGATGCGAAGTGAAGAATAATCAATTGCATCAAGAGCTGATGGATTAATTTCAATTGTTACTTCTTTAAGAGAGGGCGATTTAATAATTCCAATAAGCCTACTCCAGAATTCAGGCGGAAGCAAACTTGGTGTTCCGCCACCGGCATAAAATGTTTGAAATTCATAATTTTCTGCCTGAATTCTTTTTTTAAACTCTAAGGAGATAGCAGTACACATGCCTGAAGTATCCTCCGGCATGTGTACTGAATTAAACGCACAGTATGAGCATTTTTTTACGCAAAATGGTGCGTGAACATAAATCCCTGCAGTTTTGATTTAGTTTGGCCCCACTGCAGTCCAGCTACCACCAAGCATGTCAACGCCGCTATGGCCGGTAAGTTCATATTCAACCGAGGAATTCCACAAACCAGTCAAACTGTCGCCTGAATTAAATGTTCCACTAAACGAAAATGCATACTTCAACGAATCATGGTCTATGGAATCATTCCAACTGAACGAAGAATCTTCAGCTATGGTGATTGATGGAACCAGCCATGTATGTACGTCTGTAGTATCTGCATAAATGTGTGTAATAGTCATGGTCCAATCAGTGATGGTTGGATGATCTAGGGTGAATGAAACAGGAATTTCAGTGGCAGTTTCACCGCTCCAGTTGCCATTATTCCACCCTGTAGGTCCTGCTGGAGATGTGCTATCACCACATGCTAATACTGTCAACAAAACAACTGATAATACAATTGTGATATTTTTCATTTCATTCTCCTAATCTCTTTTAAGTACTGCTAAAAACGCTTTTTGAGGAATCATCACCCGACCTACCATCTTCATTCTTTTCTTTCCAGCTTTTTGTTTTTCAAGAAGTTTTCTTTTACGGGAAATATCACCACCGTAACACTTGGCAGTAACATCCTTTCGCAAAGCACTAATTGTAGTTCTTGCAATAATAGCGCCACCAATTGTTCCCTGTATCGGAATTTTGAACTGCTGCCTTGGAATTGCTTCTTTAAGATTCTCACAAGCTTTTTTTGCCCAAGTATGAGCCCGGTCACGGTGCACGAGCATAGAAAGAGCATCCACCTTCTCACCATTAACAAGGATATCTACTTTTGCCAGATTGCCAACTTGATAACCTGATGACTCGTAATCAAAACTGCCATAACCCTGGGTAACTGATTTCAATTTATCGTAAAAATCATATACAATCTCTGCAAGAGGCATATCAACTTTAATCTCAACTCTTCTTGCGCCAACATAATTATTCGTGTAATTCTGGCCTCTACGACCAAGAAGCAATGTGGTAACAGGTCCGATATATTTATCAGGCATAATAACAGAAGCTTTAATATATGGCTCTTCTGTTTTTTCTATTCGTGATGGATCTGGATACAGATTTGGATTATCAATGTACTTCACTTCTCCATTGGAGAGGGAAACTCGATAAAGCACTGTAGGAGCCGTTAAGACCAGGCTCATGCCAAATTCTCTCTCAAGCCTCTCTTGTACCACTTCAAGATGAAGAAGGCCGAGGAAGCCACACCTGAAGCCAAATCCAAGGCCAACTGAGTTGACTTTCTCGAAAACCAGTGATGCATCGTTCAGTTTAAGTTTATCCATGGCAAGGGCAAGGTCATTGTAGTCTTCACTGGAAATTGGAAAAAGACTAGAGAAAACAACTGGTTTGGCCTGGGCGAAACCTTCAAGCTTTTCCTTAGCAGGGCTTAACTTTGTAGTGATGGTTTCACCACTTCTAACATCACTAACACTTTTTATCCCTGCAATTATATACCCTACATCACCATTATTCAATAACTTACACTTTTCTCGCTTTATTCCTAAATGACCAATTTCCTCAATACGGTATTCGTTACCTTTAGTCATGAGGCTGATTTCCTGATCACTTCGCATAACACCATCTACAACTCTAAAGTAAGCAATAACCCCACGATAAGGATCAAAAATGCTGTCAAA
>JAOZUR010000083.1:7544-9675 GCA_029938555.1 Candidatus Sabulitectum sp.
GCTCCTTCACAAGAAGCAAGAGCACGACTTACTTCATAACTAAAATCCACATGACCAGGTGTATCGATAAGATTTAGCTGGAATCTTTCACCTGTTTTGCTGGTTTTATACATGGTCACGGCAGTACTTTTTATTGTAATACCACGCTCGCGTTCAATATCCATGGAATCAAGCATCTGATTATGAAATTCACGATCATTTACAGATCCAGTAGCTTGAAGAAGCCTGTCAGCGAGGGTAGATTTCCCATGATCTATGTGTGCGATAATACAGAAATTTCTTATACTTTTTTGCAAGTTTTTCCTCCTACGGTTAAGTGTAATATGTTTGGTATTCGATTGATATTACAAACTGCATAAAAAGGTGGAAAAAAATGCCCATTTTCAAGAAGGACAAAAAGAACAAAAATACAGTTCCCGAACCCATGGAAAACCCAAGACAAATCATCAATAATGTTAAAATTGGTAAAGGTACAAAAATCTGGAATTTTGTCAATATCTATGGATGCGAAATTGGCGATGACAGCATGGTTGGTTGTTTTTGTGAAATTCAAAAAGGTGTTAAAATCGGAGATCGCACCCGAGTTCAAAGTCATACTTTTATCTGCGAACTTGTTGAAATAGGCAGTGACTGCTTTATCGGCCACGGTGTAATGTTCATAAATGATGTATACCCTCCACAGCCTGATCCCTCAGAATGGAAAAAAACCATTATTGAAGATGGTGCCAGTATTGGATCAAACGCCACTATTCTTCCAGTAAGAATCGGTAAAAATGCCATTATAGGAGCCGGAGCTGTTGTAACAAAAGATGTACCAGCCGGTGCTGTTGTAGCCGGTAACCCTGCGAGTTTTATGAGATTTCGCGATAACAAGAAAGGAGAGTAACAACCTTTGAGATCAAGGATATACCGGGTCATCCCGAAAATACCAGAAAAGCTGAAAAATCTGAACACCATTGCAGCAAACACATGGTGGAGCTGGAACAAAAATGCCGTTAATCTTTTCCGATCTATTGATCAGGATTTATGGGAGAAAACCCGTCACAACCCAACTCTGCTTCTTGGGCGAATAAATCAGAACCGGCTGGAGGAGTTATCTGAAGATCCTGTATTTCTTGCAGCGCTTGGTGAAGTTTCAAATTCCATGAATGAATATCTTGACCGCCCCACTTGGTTTACCAAACACCATGGTGATGCTGTAAAAGAAAATCAGGTTATTGCATACTTCTCAGCAGAATTCGGATTACACGAAAGCCTTCCGATTTACTCAGGAGGTCTTGGCATTCTTGCTGGCGATACACTTAAAAGCACAAGCGACCTAGGATTACCAGTTGTTGGCATTTCATTGCTTTACAGGCTTGGATACTTCAACCAGTACCTGAATAGTGATGGCTGGCAACAGGAAAGCTATTCTGTTAATGACTACTCAAATATGCCTGTTGAAAGAGTACGAGATTTGCACGGAAAAGCAGTCACCATCATGGTTCCTATGGGTGATGAAAAAGTACTTGCAGCCATATGGGAAATCAAAGTAGGCAGGGTAAAGCTTTTCCTTTTAGACACAAATCTCCCTGAAAACTCTCCTAGCAATCGAGAGATTACTGGACAACTGTATGGTGGCGACAAGGAAATGAGAATCCGTCAGGAAATCCTTCTTGGTGCTGGTGGAATAATGGCCTTAAGAGCCATGGGACTTATGCCAGTTGTCAGACACATTAATGAAGGTCATTCAGGTTTCCTTATTGTTGAAATGATGGCACATTACATAGAAACTGGCTTATCTTTTGCTGAAGCAAGAGAAATGGTAACAGCAGGAAATGTGTTTACAACTCACACTCCCGTACCTGCTGGCAATGAGGAATTCCAGCATGATCTGGTGCTAAAATACCTTCGGCCATATCTTGACAGAGTTGGTTTAAATAACCGAGCTTTTCTTGACTTTGGCAGTCAGCCATCATCACATACTTTCTCAATGACTGTTTTTGCTCTTAACTTTTCCAGTCGAGCAAATGGCGTAAGCAAGCTTCATGGTGAAGTTTCCAGAGACATCTGGCGAAATGTATGGCCCAGACTCCCAGAAAGCGAAATACCAGTAGGTCATGTAACAAACGGCGTACATGAGGATACATGG
>JAOZUR010000084.1 GCA_029938555.1 Candidatus Sabulitectum sp.
TTATTCAAGTGGTTGAAGCAGGGTCAAATGAAAAAAAATTTGTGGTTTCCTAGTTCAAGAACCCAACTGATATTTTAGGCAATCAGTGGAGTACAATCACACCACCGGAAGAAGTAAGAATTCTGGTAGATATACCATCCTTACTCTCCACATCCTTCAGAATGATAATTGAACAGTAAAAAAGTGATAAAACTTGAAGGAAATTAATGAGAACCGGTTGATGCCCCCCCTGCAAGACTATCTGAAACCAGTGCCAAACTATCGGATAAACTATCACTTTGAGAAAAAGGTTGCCCACTAGCATGAAAAGCTTCATTTTCTACATTTTGTAATGCTGATTGAATAGAAGATTCCATTGGGGTATCGTGTGTTGATTGCCAGGAAAGCATTACAGAGTTTAATGCAACAGAAACGATCACACCTGTAAGTACTACACCAACAAAAGCAGAGACAACAGACAGAAATCTTCCCAAGCCACTATTAGGTACCGTGTTTCCATACCCAACTGTTAACGCTGTTATGAAAGTGAAGTAAATAGCTTTTGAGTAACTATTCCATTTTTCTATTCTTGCTGTAATTTTTGCAAGCAACAAAAGAATAGCTCCTAAAAAAACAAGAACCGGACTAATCATGAAAAGCCCTGTGATAAAAAGTTCCAGAAATTTAAAAGTAAACTTAAGTGGTAAAAAATCCAAAAAAATGCTCCCTAGCTTTCAAGCAGATACCAACTTTAAACTCCACACTGCTAAATCTATCAAGTAAAGGATTCCAAGTCTATATTAAATAAAAGAGAAATTGAAGTGTCACAATGATTAACTGTTAATCAGGTGAGAAAGCGCTTTCCTCGCCGTGTTAACAAGAGCATCCGCAGTAAAAGGTTTTGCAATAGAATCAACGAAACCAAAATCTAGGAAATTAGCCATTACTGTGTTATTCGCATAACCGCTTGCAACTACTGCAATTGCATGTGGATCTACCTCATGGATTTTTCTAAGTGCATCAGCTCCACCCATACCGCCGGGAACGGTGATATCAAGAATTAACAGGTCATATTTCTCGCCAGATACAAATGCTTCCTCATACATGCTGATGGCCTGTTTTCCATCAATAGCAGTAAAAGTTGAATATCCTTTCTGCTCAAGAATCTCTTTAACAACTTCAAGAACTGCTTCATCATCATCCATTATCAAAATTCGGCCTTGCCCAATTGGTAAAGTACTGTTTACGGAATTGCTCTTTTCATAAGCAACGCTACTATGGATAGCAGGCAAATACAATGAAAAGATAGTGCCTGATCCAACTATAGAATCAACAGTGACCTTGCCATCATGATTCCTAAGAATAGAATAGACTGTGGCTAGACCAAGACCACTTCCTTTAGGTTTTGTGGTGAAATATGGGTCAAATATTCTATCAGCAACCTCTGCCGATATGCCAACGCCATAATCTTTAATTGAAATCTTTACATACTGACCACCTGGTAAGTCTAAAGTATTTCCTTGTTCCAACAATACATTTATCGCTGAAATATCAATCCTGCCGTTTCTAGCCATTGAATGAATAGCATTGATAACAATGTTGTTCAAAGCTTGACCTATCTGTGATTCATCTATCTCAACAGGATGCAGATTTTCCAGCAAGTTATAAATAACCTTAACCGTGGACCCGGTGGCTGCAAAAGAAGCAGATTCACGAATAATCTTTTGAATGTTCTTCTTTTTTCGTACAGGTTGACCACCTTTAGAGAATGTAAGTAACTGTCTTGTTAAGTCACTTGCTCTCAGTGAGGCTTTTTCCGCTTTTTCTAATTTTTCAGTAACTCGTTTGTTATTTTGCGTATACAGCTTTGCTAATGAAATATTTCCAAGCACTGCTGCCATAATATTATTGAAATCATGAGCAATGCCCCCTGCTAAAAGACCAATTGATTCTAATTTCTGTGCCTTCAATATCTCTTTTTCTAAAGCCTTTTCAGAAGAAATATCCCTAATAATTCCATCTATCGATTGAATTTCTCCATGAGCATTAAGAGTTGCATTAGCCGAAATAGAAGCCCAGAAAGAGCTGTTGTCACTGCGTAGAAGTTCTATTTCATAATTACTTAATTTACCTTGTGACTTTAGCGAACTGAGAAAAAGAGCTCTGTCTCCAGAATTCTTATACAATCTTTTTACCGGAGTAGTGTAAATGTCGTCCTTAGAATCAGCAAGAAACATTTTAACCATGGCCGGGTTGGCAGAAACCAGATGCCCAGTTGAATCCGTAGAATATGCTGCTACTGGAAGATTCTCAACAAGTGTATGGAATCTTTGGGTTGATTCCAATAACTCTATTGCCGTAGCTTTTGCATTCTTTCTTTCAGTAACATCCTCAGTAAAAATAACAACACTATCCACTTCTCCAACTTCATTTAATAAACCATAAAAATTTTGATTGACCCATTTTTTTGATTTCCTAACATAAATATCATTCAGAGTAAAATCTCCACCAAAACTATATAAATTTAGAATAAATTTGCTTCTTGAACCTAAATATCTATCACTTTGGTCAAGTTGAAGAAATTTCCTTTTTCGTGCCTGAGCTTCTTTAACCGATTCGTCGGTTTTCTGCCAGATTTCTGCCCATTTCGGATTGCAAAAAAGCAGATTACCGTTTCTGTCACGAACAGAGATTCCCGTTGATGATCGATCAGTTATCAACCTTAAAATCTTGTTTTCATCAAGAGAAAGAGCGTTTGTAAGTCTCTTTTCCAACTCTTCTATTCGTTTAAGAGCAGAATCAAGATTATTTATTTCTGTTGTCTTATTGATAAGAACTCCACTATTAAATCTCTAAGTTATTTATTCGAGCACTTTCATATTTGGTATATTTACAGTAGTAAAATCTATTAAACTTTTTATTTCAACACAAGTAGACAGAAAGGATGTACATGATTCTTATCTTCATTCTCATGACAGGTCTTCTTCCATTTAATGTATTCCTTGAATACGAAGGGAATCAAGCAGATAAAGGAGTGGTGCAAACAGATTTAGGCTGTTTAACTGCTGGTAATACCCCTTTAGATCAATCCGGTAATACCCAGATATTATTGGCAGCATACAATAACTCTGGTGAATTTCTTTATACTGACTCTTTTCACCTAGGTCAAAGTTCACAGATATTTGCTGTTCAAAACTTTATTGGAGGAATTATTTTCACAGGGTCATGGACTGATGCTTCCACAGGAGTAAATGCATTCGCTTATGCAATGTCACACGATGGTCAGAAACTATGGACATATTCTCTGGAAATGAATGATCTTGAAACTTTCACCACTGCAGCCCAGGGTACAAATGGAGATATCGTTTGTGCTGGAAGAACCAAGAGTTTTGGCGCTGGAGGAAGTGATGTTCTTCTTGTTGCTCTGGATCAATCAGGAAACGAACTTTGGCAGAAAAGTTATGGCACGCCAGGTGAAGAAGCTGTGTATCACATTTCTGCATGTGATGATGGAGGATACATTCTTGCCTGTCAAGCAATGGAATGGGGAGCCGGCCTAGGAGACTACTGGATAATTAGAACAGACAGTTCTGGCGATACTCTTTGGACAGGTACATACGGTGGTCCAGAATTCGATTATCCTTGGCGGGTAATACAAAGCGGTTTAAATTTTTATGTAGCTGGCAATACACTTTCTTTTGGCTCGGGAAGTTACGACTGGTGGATTTTAAAACTAGATTCTTCAGGTAATTTAATATGGGACACCACTTGGGGATACAAAAACACTGATAGCTGCATGGCTCTTTCTGTGCGAGATGGAAACGCAGTAGTTGCCGGTGCCTCTGAACCTGCTTTAAACCAATACCAAGCTACAGTTGTTGTTTTTAATGAAGATGGTTCTGTTTCTGATGAATTTTTCTACGATGCTGGAATGATCAGGTCAATTGAAACACTTGATAATGATGGATTTCTTGTAGGCGGAGTTTTTAATCATGAGACTCAGTCACTTTGGACAATGTGTACAGATGCCCTTGGCAACAGTCCAGAAATGGGTTTATCTGTGGAAGTTCCCTACTATGGTGTTAAGCTTCTAACAAACCCTGTTTTTATGTCCGCTGCGATAAAAGTTCTGGATGGATCTTCTTCTTTGACTATTTTTGACCTGTATGGAAGAATTCTCGGCACTGTTGAAACCTCCGGTGAAATCACTTTTTTAGATGTATCTACATTTTCAACTGGTATTTACTCTGTCCAAAGTAGCAATGGAGCCGTTGTCAGGATGGCTGTTATCAGGTAACATCTTCATCTAAAAATTGAATGAAACTTTAAGAGTTAAAGCATTAAATTCAATATAAAACCAACCACTGCAACTAATTAGAAGTCATACTTTTGTAAGACCCCTTTTGATATCGAATAGCGTAGTGTATTGTTCCAAAAAAATATTTTCAGCACATCATAAAACATCTAAGAAAAAGTTAATTACCATTTTCTAGCATATCTATTGCGTAATCCAGCACAGGATCAACTCCTGCTGCAAAATCTGCCTGTGTTGCTTCTACATAAAAATCTGGGGGTATTCCCGCACCCTCAATCCAGTGTTTTCCATTTGTAAGAATAGTCTCTATGACAACCTCACATTTCCAATTGTCACTGACGGATATAGTGGAAAGAGCGGAAACACTGCCTCCAGTGGTATCACCCACAAGAACCACATTGGGGAAGTTCATGAAATTTGCAGCCATATTTTCGGATTTATTTATGCAATTCTCACCAACAAGTAAGATTACAGTTCCTGTATATTGAGCTGTGCCGGCTGGAAATACAGCTGGGCGATTATCCCAATATTGATCATACTCAGAACCGCTTCTTGATCTGTAGATAGCAACGGCTCTTGATTTGTCTGTAAACCGACCCATCAATTCATGAGCACAAGTGCGCACACCGTACCCAAACGGGTTCATTCGTATATCAATAATCACAGCAGGCACATCAAGTTCAATACATTCTGCTATAAAAAAATCAAGATCATCAAGCGCATAAGGAAATTGAATATCTGGTATTGTATCAATAAACAAATATGGAAGCACAGATGGATCACACCAGCCGAATCCTTCAGAATATCCCTCATTCCATCCTGCCCATCCATTTGGTTCAAGATAGTGTTCCACAAGAACATCCATATCATAATTTTTTTCATATTCTTGTGAATATGGATATACTGTTTCTACAATTTCTCCCCATTCATCATACATACAAAGATATATTGCTGGATCCTGAAGCTCTGCAAGCATTTCAGCAATGACTTCAATATATTCTAATTCTGTAACGCTCTCACTGGCCATTGGATAATATAAAGCAGCCAATTCCTTCCAGTTTATATCTTTGTGTGCAAAATACGGACAGTAAGCCTCGTACGCCTCAAACACATTAATAAATCCTTGCATATCCAGAACCGGATCCTCCAAGGCCTGCGGACTATGTAGGCATCCAAGAAAAATCAAAACTAGGAAAACTGAATATTTTTTTTTCATGATAGTTTTCCTTTTGATGCTCTATAAACACAAACTTTTATAATTTCATTTATTGCAGAGTCAAACAGAAAAACATGATTCGGTCTTTGGATTAATGAAAATGAATTACTCAGCAGTAAGTACATAGATATCTCCATTCCCTGAAATTTGAAGATCCAGTGGATAACCTGGGATATCCATTTCCTGAGTGATAGAGTGAAAACGATAGTTATAGGCAACAAGCCTGCTGATTCCACGGTCACTTAAATAACTCAATATGTATGCATGTTGCAAGTCCTGACCAATCACAATTTGATGATTATCACTGCCTTCTTCCAACTCAACCACACCATAAAAACAATTCAGCGGGGGAACGGCAATCAAATTGGAAATACTAAATACACCCACATCCGATCCCCTTACTCCCACAAAAAGCCTCTCGTCTGGAATTGCAGCAAGATCAAAAAATGCTCCTGGTACATTCAACCGCGTACCTCTGATATCTGTAGAACTCATGATTTCTACCAACGTCATGCCCACTGAAGTACCAACAAGCAAAGAATCTGGATCCTGAAATGGGCTCATACAATTAATGGCAAAGTAGATTAATACATTGTCATACGTTTGATTACCATCAGTTGATACCTGATGAACTCTTGTGGAAGGACCATCAGAAACAAATAAATATTCAGACCCTGGACCAAGAGCAAGTTTCACTGGAGATTGACATACTGTGAATTCATCATCAACAACACAGCTAGGCATACTAATCTCGAGGATTTTCCCCTGTGCCCCTATGAGATATGCAGAATTTTTAAGATTACTGTAAACTATCTGTGAATAGCCTGCTGGTGACGGAGCACCAACTAAATACTCTTCTATAAGTTCCATATTTTCTGAATCGTATCTGGTAACAGTACCCTCTGTTGAAACAACAAAGAAATTTCCTGGATATACCAAAAGACATCTAGCCCCTGCCATGTCTGTAATTGTACCTTGGGTTGAAAAGTCTTCGGATGAGATAATATGCAAGCCAGCTTTGGATGCCATTTCATGCTCTGTCAGATTTGTACAGCCAGACAGAACGATCAAAGCTAAAATTCCTATAAAAGTAGTTCGTTTTATCATATTATATCTTTCTGTTCTAATTGCATTCTTTACCATGACATCACCGCCGAAAATAGAAACTGTCTTGCAGAAGACCATGCCCTTGGATTTTCCATTTCTCCGGTTGGATCACCAGAGGAGTGAAAAAGCCCTGTATCGTAAATATGGGAAATGTTCCTTCTGTTAAAAATATTAAAAACACCGGCAATCAACTTCACCTTGCCAAAACCAGGGAAAAGCACTCGAGATACTGTTAGGTCGGTTTGCATGGTAAATGGTCTTCTTTCTGAATTTGTCACATACAATTCACTTTCATTTACCGGTAAGGAATATGGTGTTCCGCTACCATACTTCCAAGAAATTGAAGCAGAAGTATTTTCAAGTGGATAAACTCCAGCAATACCAGGACCTTCTGAACTGAAAAAAGCATACTCTATAGTTGTTCCAGCTTGATGTGATTGATCCCAATCTAAATAATTCTCTTCTTTAGATTCATAAACAACTCCAAATTGGGCAAAATTATACTTCTCAAGCATGGAAGAATACCGACCTCTTGCAATAGAAAATGTATAAAAAATCTGACCGGAAAGGTTGTTACCTGACATTCTTGAAAGGCTTGTTTCTAGTCCTCTGACATTTCCGTGACTATCATCATTTGTGAACACATAACTTGTACTTTCATTCTGATTGGCAGTGCTTACAAGCCCAGTTATATCCTTGTTGTAAAACGATATGGCCAGGTCAGTAAAGTCATCAACTTCCTGCCTGATTCCAACTTCAAAAAGCTGTGTAAGTTCAGGATCAAGATCAGGATTTCCAGCAATGACCAACTCTGCACCCATGTTGTACGAGGTTTGCAGATAAAGACTGTTCATAGGAGGCATCTGAAAATAATGGCCTAAGGTTGTAAAAAATATAGACCTTTCACTAAAAGGAACTGAAAAACTAAATCGAGGACTGATATGTAATTTAGCCTGAACAGCCACACCACCTCCAGTTTCCAGGTCGAACACGCTAGTATTCGCGTTGAAATAATCAGCTCGAACACCTGCTGTAGTTATTGCTCCTCCAGTGAATCTGTAACTGGCTTGTGCATATGTGGCAAGTGAGTACGGGTAAGCATTCCATAAAGAAAGGTATGCATTACCAGGGGAAACAAAATAAGCGTTATACTGATAGAGATCAAAATACTTGCCCGATACCCCAAATTTCAATCTTGTTCGTGGGTTGGGGTTCATATCAATACCTATCATTCCAGTTGATACAGTGGCTTTTGAATCATGCCACACATTCTGATGAACTCCATCATAGAAAAATCCCTGTTGGCTTTCAAAAAGTTGAGGAGGTGAATACTGAGTCATCCAGAATATTGGATTGGTTCCATCCCCTATAAAACCGCCATCAATATCACAAATACGATTCCAATTCTGAAACTTAACTGTACCCAATGTAATTTTGAGGCTTGTCTTGTCGCCAATTAAATGGGAAACATTTAAGATCAAACCTCCTGTTTCGCTGAACAAAACCGGTAAAGCATAGTCCTGACTTCCAGGAGGAAATAGATAGCCATCAACTATTCCAACTTCACCATATTTTGACCAAGCCCACTGATTCCACCCATGCTCTCGGTATGAGCCTACAGCATTAAGAGAGTAGACTGTTCGAGCAATAGGCTTGTAAGTAAGTTTCACCATTCCAGAACCATCATTCATCCAGTTATACGACCAGTTATCCCGAGTGTCTAAATTGTCTTCTCCACTGGAGGAAAACTGACCACTAGCACTGATTGTCACTTCTCCTGGAATATTGACTCCAATTAATGGCAGAAGATTTTCCGTTAGGGGTTCTGGGCCGGAAAGAGTAATTGCACCACTTCTAATGTCCTGTCTGGAAAGATCAATATCGATGCTCTCTGTGAATACTTGTTCACCAGAGGAAATCATTGTTGAACTAGCATCGCCCATTCTTCCGGAAATTGTACCTCTGAAGGCATCACCACCTTCTTTCCCGATAAGATCCACAATTCCAGAAAGTGTATTACCGTATTCTATACTCAAGCCACCGGTCAAAAGGGTGGCATTTGAAACTGCTGAAACTGGTATATCGAAGTTAAATCTATTATCCATGGGTGAACGAAGTGAGATTCCATCAAGAACATAATCAACCTCTCCTGCTCGTCCACCACGAACATGCAGTTCACCATTTTGCTGCACCACTCCAGGCTGTGCTGCGATCATGTCAACTATTGTACTTTTTGTCATTGTTCGCATCTCGGAAAGATCAAGTTGAAAAGCAGTGGCTGGTACATCTCGCAGTATGGTAGTTCTTGACTGCGTAACTAATATCACAGTGGAACCGGTTGCATCTTGCTCAAGCTTAAAATCTACTCGACTCAAATTGTCTGCTTCAACAAGAACCATTTCAACTTTTGATGTGGCTCTTCCCACCATTCTCGCCATAACAGTGTAATGTCCAGGAGACAGCCCTGCAATAACATATTCTCCAGTAGAAGTGGTCATGGCACCAAAGGTTGTTCCTTCAATAATTACCGTAGCACCAACAAGAGGATTTCCAGATTCATCCTCAACCAGTCCTGCAATTATTCCACTAGAGGATGCTACAACTGTATATGGAAACAAAAACAGCAAAAGTAAAAACGTAACTCTCATTCTTTAACTACCCTTCTTCATCTATAGGAATACTATTTCTTTTTAAGAGTAAATATTCACCGTGTTAGCTTTGATGTAAATACGCAAAAAAAAGGCTGACAATTCTTTAGATTTTATTTAAATCGATGCAATACACTGGCAACCGAACTGTGAAAATAAAATAATCCAGAATTACTTTTAGTGGCAATTGTTTGAACAAACGCAAAAAGCCCCATTCCAGTAAAGGAATGAGGCTTTCGCTATTTTAAAAGCGGCCATATCCAACTCTCCCAAGGACTTGTTACCAACTACTGACATGGGTGTTAGAGGGCTGATACACCGTGATCTTTAACTTCAAAACTAATGTTTAATTTTTTTATGG
>JAOZUR010000143.1 GCA_029938555.1 Candidatus Sabulitectum sp.
ATTTCAGATGAGTTGAAAATCACTGAAATGGCTCAAAAGGTCTCGCAAGGTGATTATACGGTAGAACTTAGCGAAAGATCAGAAGATGATATTTTAACAAGGTCCTTGAATACAATGACAAAAACTCTACTTCAAACCACGAATGAGAATGAAAAACAGAACTGGCTTCGTGCAGGGCAGATGAGAATTAATGATATCATTAGAGGTGACCTTACCACTTCTACCATTGCAACAAATGTAATTACTTTGATTGCAGAAGTAATTGATGCCAGTATTGGTGCTATATATCTGCGGGATGCCCAGGAACAATTTATTCTAACAGGCAGTTATGCTTTTAGAAAACGGAAAAGTATTTCTAATTCTATCAAAGCCGGTGAAGGTCTTGTAGGGCAGTGTGTTCTCGAGAAGAAATCAATTTTGCTTACCTCTGTTCCTGATGATTACATTGTTATTAACTCAGGTCTTGGTGAAACATCCCCTGATAATATTATTGTGCAACCGGTTGTTTATGACGGAGTCGTATCAGCTGTGATCGAACTAGGGAAAATCGGATCTTTCACAGAGATTCAGTTAAAACTTCTTGAAGTTGTATCAGAAAGTGTTGGTATTGCCATTTATGGTGCCCAATCACGCGATAGTGTACAGCTTCTTCTTGAGCAGACTCAGCAGCAATCAGAGGAACTTCAAACCCAACAGGAAGAACTCAGGCAGACCAATGAAGAGCTTGAAGAACAGACCCAGTCATTGGAAGAAGCGTCAGAGCGTCTTCAAACCCAGCAGGAGGAACTCAGACAGACTAATGAAGAGCTTGAAGAACGGTCAGAAGAGCTAGAGAAGCAAAGTTCTTCACTTGTTGATAAGAATCGAGAATTGGAAGACTCAAGAGAGCTTATTGAGAAAAAAGCTCAGCAGCTTGCAGTATCCAGTAAGTATAAATCAGAATTTCTTGCAAATATGTCACACGAGCTAAGAACGCCTCTTAACAGTATGTTGATTCTTTCTGGAATACTGGAAACGAATAAAAATAGCAATCTTACAGAAAAACAGGTAGAGTTTGCTAAAACAATTCACTCTTCAGGTTCCTCGCTGTTGAATCTCATCAATGAAATCTTAGATTTATCTAAAATTGAGTCTGGCAAAATGGAACTTGTTATTGAAGATGTGAGTCTTTCTAGATTCCTAGCTGATACTAGAAGGCAGTTTTTGCATTTGGCAGAACAGAACGGTGTTCAGTACGAATTGCTTATGGAAGACAATGTTCCAGATATCATCTCTACAGATGAACAGAGAGTGGGGCAGATACTTAAGAATCTTTTGTCAAATGCATTTAAGTTCACTGCTGAAGGAAGTATTTCAGTACTTATTTCAAATGCATCAGTTAAAGACTCACAGGAGATAAAGGCATCTCAAGCCGTTGCAATAAGTGTAAAAGACACTGGCTGTGGTATTCCTAAAGAGAAAATACAGGTTATTTTTGAGGCTTTCCAACAGGCTGATGGTACAACATCCAGGAAGTACGGAGGAACTGGGCTTGGTTTATCAATAGCAAGAGAGCTTGCAGTTCTTCTTGGTGGAAGATTGACCCTAAATAGTACACCCGGTGAAGGCAGCGTATTTACATTGCTTCTACCAGTTGATTTTCCCGGGAAACCCAGACAAAATACTTCTGAACCCATAGAGGAAAATTTATCGGAGCAACCCAAAGAAAAAATTGATAAGAATGTAGAAAAAACAACTGTGGTTCGTGAAGAAGAGGAAGTTCAACAGATTCCGGATGATCGACACGATATAAATGAAAATGATAAGGTAATGCTGGTTGTTGAGGATGATATAGAATTCGCAAAGATTCTTTTTAGTCTTGCCAAAGAAAAAGGATATATGTGTATTCTTGCTTCGCATGGAAACACTGCTCTGCAGTTAGCAAGCGAATTCAAACCAGATGGTATTCTTCTTGATATTGGTTTACCAGGAATGAGTGGATTAACTGTTCTTTCCAGGTTGAAAGAAGATTTAGATACAAGGCATATACCGGTGCATATGATTTCCGGACATGACAGAAGACTTGAATCGTTAAAAGGAGGTGCTTTAGGCTTCCTAAGAAAACCTGTCAGCATGGAGCAGATGAATCAACTTTATGATAGATTGAATAGGATGTCTTCTCACCCGATTAAAGAATTGCTTATTGTAGAGGATGATGTCATTGCTCTTAATACGTTGGTAGAGCTTCTAAGTGATAAAAAAATACGAATTACTACTGCTCAAAATGGTGCTGATGCTTTTGCTATTCTTAAAAAATCTCGGTTTGATTGTATGATTCTTGATTACAGTTTGCCGGATACAACAGCCGAGGAACTTTTAGTTAAGATTAGGAACGATGGTTCAATTCCCCATACACCTACCATCATCCATACAGGTCGTGAGTTATCAAAAGAAACGCTTGTTGAGCTTGATAAATACACAGAGCGGGTGATTATTAAGGGCGATAAATCTGCGGAAAGATTACTTGATGAGGCCACCCTGTTTATGCACACAATAGAAAGTAATTTACCTGAGGAAAAAAGAAAGATGATTCATCTACTTCATGATAAGGAAGCTATTTTTAAAGATAGAAAAATTCTTGTGGTAGATGATGATATGAGAAATGTATTTGCTTTAAG
>JAOZUR010000144.1 GCA_029938555.1 Candidatus Sabulitectum sp.
AAGAAAAACAGAACGGAAGAAGAAAATTTCAGAATGATACACACAGCCCATGCATCTCGTTTTCACTGGGGAGAAATAGGAACACCACTGGAATTTCAGCGGGGCGAGTGGCAGATCTCAAGAGTTTATTCGTCTATTGGTCACGGGGCATCTGCTCTTTTGCATGCTTCATACTGTTATGACATCTGTACAAAGGAAAAAATAGGCGATTTTGATATGGCATTCGCCTGTGAAGCCCTTGCCCGGGCACACCATGTGCTTGGTGATTTGAGGAAAAGTGATATCTTCATTAAAAAGGCAAAAGTCGCTTCTGAAAACATACAGGGCAAAGAAAATAAAGAATACTTCTTAAGTGAGCTTAACTCATTGGGTTAACCCAGCAGTTAGCTGTTTAAAGAAATCATTATCTGCATATTGGCATGAACAATCTTTGATTGCTTCCTGCCACGAGCATTTACCTTCGCTATTCAAAACGGCTTTCAAATAACTTAATCTGTCTTCGATAGCTTGATTGATTTCCTTTTTGTTTAGAAGAGCAGGGCCATGGCCAAGTATAACAATGTCTGGTTTTTTTGCTTTCAGTTTTTCAAGAGACAAGATATGTTGGGCAATCTGGTTGTACTCAACCCATGGCAACAGTGCTTTTCCATCATAACGGCTCATGAGGTTATCACCTGAATGTAGGTATTTTCCATTGATATCGATTAAAATACTACACGCTGAATGGCCTGGAGTTGCGGTGAAAGAGAGAGAAAAATCACCAAATTGAAAACCTTCTGAGAATGACACAGGAGTTACAGTCTGAGGTATCTCTTTCCTGATGGTTTTATGATATTCAGGGCTGCCCAGTACGGTGATATCCCCAGGAAGAACCACAAGCCCATTCACATGGTCAGGGTGAAAATGTGTCATTAGTACATGGGTGAGTTTAAGTTTTTTAGAAAGAATCTCTTTGTGTACTTTTTTAGCCTGAGTGCGAAATCCCGCATCTATGATCATTACATCATTATCATTTACTAAGACATAAAAATTGAACCCATATGCAAAACCATCTTCTTCAGGAAACCTGTAATTGAAGAAGTTATTTTCCAGTTTGTCTATTATCACAAAAAACCTCCATTTTTTCTTCATGGAACATAACAGTTTATTGAGTGTATATTCCTAGAGAAACATACTATTCTAGTAGGGAATACTAAAAAGGAAAAAATGATACTTTTTATTCTTATATCTGTCCTTAGTCCAGGGGTTTTGTGGTTGGATGCATTGTCTAGTTCGCATTGGTCAGAAGAGTATGATCTTGGCCTTAGTGCAAACAGTGCTGCAGTTTCACATTCAGGTAATCTCCCAGATCCTGTGTTTCAGTTTTCCATTGCAGGAGCTCCCATAGAGACAAGAAACGGTGCTGTTCTTGGATCTTTTGGTTTTCAGCAGAAAGTTCCTTGGCCTGGGTTTCTCTCTTCCTCCAGAAATTTTTCGGAAAGATCTTTAGACCTTGCTCAGGTGAGAATAGATTTGCAGGAATTCAAAAAAAGAACAGAGATTACAAATATGTGGGTTGAAGTATATAGAACTTCGCAACGAAAAATTATACTTGAAGAAACTTCTGTTTTGTTAAACTCTCTAATATTATCTGCCACAGGGGCTTCATCTGCTTTATTCACAGATCAGTCAGCTCTGGCAGACCTTCGCGTAAGGGTAACTCTTGCAGAGCTAAAACCAGTTCTTGAAGAAAGATTGCAAACAGCATCTCTTGTTCGGCTGGAGGCTCTGATAGGTGGGGAAATTGCCGGTATCTCGGTTATTCCAACGGTTGACTGGTTCAGTGAAAGAATAGAAACTGCTGTTGTTAATCCCCCATCTGTAATTGTGGCCAATGCTGCAGTTGCAGCCGCTGAAGCAAACCTTATGAGTGTTAAGAGTAATAGAATGCCCGATTTCTTCATTGGTGGATCTTATTCTGTAATAGGTTCGCCGGAAATATCAGCCGGTGCAGTTTCACCAGGTGATGATAGCTGGATGATTTCAGCAGGGTTAACTTTGCCACTGGGTTATTCTGGTGATAAGGCGCTTGTTGAAGAAGCTGAATTCATTCTAGCCCAATCAAGGGCTCATCTTCTTCAAGTACAAGATGAGGTTAATGCGGAACTGCTAACTTACAGAATAATTATAGAAAATTCAGTTGAGGAACTTGTTTTACTTGAAGAAATGTTACCTTTATCAGATGCAGCAGTTCTTTCTGCGTCTAGAATATGGGTAACGGGAAGAGGATCTTACAGTTCTCTTATTTCCGCCCTGCAGAATAATTTAACAATAAATATGACCATAATCGAAAAAGAAGCCCAATTGATCAACACCACTGCCAGATGGCTGGAGTTGGCTGGGGCTGTTACAAATGAGGGGGAGTTTTTGTGAAAAAAATAATCAGTATTCTTGCATCTGCTTTGCTGCTGTTTGCAGCTTGCGGAGCACCAGAGCAGGAAGTAACAGTTGAAGAAGTTATGCCTGAAGGCATCATTGACCTGGCAAATGCCACATGCCCTGTTATGGGTGACGCAGTTGCCGAAGGTGAATATATGGATTGGCAGGGGTTCAGAATACATTTCTGTTGTGCTGGGTGCGACCAGACTTTTCTTGAAGACCCACAGCAGTACATG
>JAOZUR010000145.1 GCA_029938555.1 Candidatus Sabulitectum sp.
AAGAAGATTTTATACAGATAGAAATAGAAACACTTACAGACAGGAGTTGTTATGACCAACTGGAAATTCAGCGGAAAAATGCAGGTGGGTTTCACTTTGATTGAAGTTGTTATTGCTTCAATTATTCTGGCGATAGTTGTAACTGGCATTGCTGCCTTTTTCATGCATATTGTCAGCATGTCAGACAGGATGGATGATCAAGGTCGTGCAATTGAAATTTGCAGAGAAGGAATCGAGAGCCTTAGAACTCAGGATATTCTTTCAATGAATGACGGGTGGCAACCAACTTCTGAAACAGTTGAGGGTTTTACCACATCAATCTGGATTGATACTCCATACGACGAGTATCCCGAGGCAAAACATGTTAAATGTAGAGTTACATGGTCTGGTGCGGCAGGTGCCGACAGCCTTTCTCTTAGCACAATCTTATAGGAGGTGAGTAGAATGAAAAAACGAATATTCAAGTCTGGAATGACCCTTATCGAGTTGGTTGTTGTTATGGGCATACTTGGAATCCTTTTTACAGCAATCTACATGTTCTTCGTAAAAGGAACAGAGCAGTTTCATTTTACCCGCAGGCAGAATCAGCTTGCAACTACAGGCAGGCTTGCACTTGAAATGCTTTCTGATGAAATCATTTGGGCTGGGTATATGCCGTATGGAGGGTGGACTGAAGAACAGTGGCAACCTGTAGAAGTCGCCACAGATAATACATTTGATTTTTATGCAGACAGGGATGGAAACAGTTCTTTATCAGATACTGATTACAGAAACATTTTTTTAGATACCAGTGAAAATATTCTTCACATTACTGATGATGGAGGTATGAACAGAATTGTAGGAACAGAAATATCTGCTATACAATTCAACTATCTTGATGGTAGTGGTACTTTTCTTGCAGAACCATTAAATGAAGAAGATAGAGATGCAGTTCGGCATGTGGTAATAAAGCTTACTCTTCAAAGTGATTACCTGGGGGATGTATATCAGACAGTTATGCAGACCATGATAACCCCCAGAAATCTTGGAGTGTACCATGATTTTGACCCTTTGTTTTATATGCCACCACCACCAGATGCTAAAATTGTTGTTAATGTTGAAGGTGATTCCACTGCACATACCCCTACAGTGCATCAGCTTGCTTTATTAAATCAGCTTGATAAATGGGGTTTCTCGCTCGTAAGATTATCTGATGATGAGCTTGCTAGTTATGATTATGACAGCTCCGGTGTTGATATTGTATTTCTTAGAAATATGGTTGGCGATCATACATATTTACCTGGGCTTGCTGATTCTTTGCGGGTAATTCCTGTACCAATAATTGTTCTTGATCCCGATGATGCTATGAATGTTTTTTTGATGGGAAATACTCCTAGTGAAGTCAGTGGAGCTTTGGGAGAGATTAAAAAAATAATCGAAGATCATCCTATACATGATAATATTATTAATAATCCTTTTGAGGTATACGACCCTGCTCCAGGAGGCACTGTTATCACCAGGCTTGATGTTCTGGAATCTGGTACAGAGCTGATCAGTGGTTTCATGCCTGACGAGGTATCTGGTGTTTCTGTGATACATGAATCTGATGCTTCCAGAAGGCGTGTGCACTACTGTGCCCCTGATTTTGAATTTTATTCCAGTGACGGTTTAAGACTGCTTTACAATGTGATCATTTGGAACCTTCCAGAGTTGAATCCACCACCACTCGGTGAGGAAATCAATACAGAAGGTTTTGAAGGAGAATCTGGCGGCGAAATCAATCTTTCTATTTGGGATGATGATCTGGAAAATGGAGTGATGCTTCCTGATTCTATACCAATTTTTACAGATTTTGGTTCAGGAGGCAAGAATATGATCTGGTCATTTACTTCTGAACCTGATGGAGAAATAACCAGACTTGCAGACGAGACTCTTGAAATGCATAGAACCTCCACTGGAAGTAATGTTCGCAATCTAGCTGTTTCAGCAGTAGATTTGTCACCATATACCACTGCTTCAGATGAACTTTATATTACAGTTGATAGCTGGAAAGGTACATACGAATCGATAAATTCTGATGATGGAGTATTTCTTGTTTCCCTTGGTGGAACTGTAGATACATTAATAAGTGAAGACTTTGAGAATTTAGCCATGGGCAATGGTGATATCGAATTCTGGGGTGATCTGTATGGTCGTCATCGGGTACATAGCCCTGAGCCTTCCTGGAACAATGAAACTACATTTGTTACTTTGGATAGTAGGATAGATGGAGCAAATCCATACAGTCGATCCCGGATGATTCTGGAAATAGATACTTCAGCTTTGACCAGTGGTGCTTCTATTACCGTTAACTACAGAATGTCTGATCATAGAGACAATAATCATGTTTTTAACAGTTCAGGCAATAGAGGAGATTATATTGGGTGGAGTTTGGGAAATGGAATTGACGATACGGTTTTGGATCCCGAGAATTTAACTCCCCAGTCATACACAAATGGTGTCTGGCGTGATTTTACTTACACTTTTACCCCTCCTGCTGTGATGCCTTCGAAAATTTATGTGATATTTAGTCAGTATGGTAACAAAATGGCAATTGCTAAGAATGAGAAAGATGGCATTAGTTTTGATGACATTACAGTTTTGGTTGATAATACATTTATAGATA
>JAOZUR010000146.1 GCA_029938555.1 Candidatus Sabulitectum sp.
TATATTTTTCACAGACCAGCCTCCAGATAGGGCAGCATCACTTTCTTGACACGACAGATCTCTCCATACTCAAGAAGCTTATTGTAATCAATTTTAAAACGATTTCTATAAAGTTTGAGAGCCTCAAGTACTATATCCATACCAATTTTGTTCCGAAACTTAAAACAATCCGCTATGGTTTTTTCAGGACTATAGATTTTGATAGATACACCATCAAGTTGATGCTCTTCAATCCCAGCACTATAGCTAACTCTGGAAAACTTATGGGCCTGGATGGGAGGGAAATCAAGTATGGGTGCTTTTGAACCAGCGGGAAGAGAAATAGAAATCCTATGAGGGATTTGTGTTGTGATTTCATGAAAAGCAAGTGCTGATACAAGGCAAACAACAGCCCTGGGGATTTTCACTGCAACTGCCACCAGATCGGGGTTGGAACTAGAGCCATTTTCTGCAAGTCTGTAAACACCCCTAGTAAGCTGCTCTAGTTTACCACTGTCTCGAAGTTGATAAATGATTCGAGGGTGTATCCCTGCTTGAATAGCAACACCTGTGCGAATAACCCCATGGTGCTCAAGAATAAAACGTATTGCCTTGTCCAAAGCTGTACAAGGTACTTCTTTTTTCATGGATAGATTCCTCCCTACTTATCATTAAGTAGGGTAAATATTATCCATTCCCTTGATATGTGCAAGTTACAAACATTTAGAGTTGATTCAATCACACAAGAAAATTATTGTTTTTCCTCAGCTGTAGGCTCCGGCTTGAATGGTGTACATTTCTTTGTACTTGCCGTTTAGCTTCATGAGTTCGTCGTGGGTGCCGTGTTCGATGATTTGGCCTTTGTGCATCACTGCTATTCTGTCGGCCATTCTTACTGTTGAAAATCTGTGAGAGATTATTACAGAGGTTTTGTCTTTAACAAGTTCTCTGAACTTTTCAAATACGGCCTGCTCCGCTTTAGCATCAAGGGCACTTGTGGGTTCATCAAGAATAACTATGGGTGCATCTCTTATGAATGCTCTTGCTAAGGCTATCTTCTGCCACTGACCTATAGACAGCTCCTGTCCACCCTTAAAGGATCTACCCAGTACAGTTTGGTATTTGTTTGGAAGATCTTCTATTAGTGAATCTGCACCGGCGACTTGTGCTGCTTCTCTTATTGTTTTTTCATCAGGTTTGTGTTGAATATCACCGAGGCTTATGTTGTCACTTACTGTGAGATGATACTTAGCGTAGTCCTGAAAAATTACACCAATATTGCCTCTGTGATCACTTACCTTAAAATCTTTGATTGATGTGTTGTTTATAGTTATCTGGCCTGAAGCCGGGTCATACAAACGGCAGAGTAGTTTTATGAAGGTTGTTTTACCTGAACCATTTTCCCCCACCAGTGCCAGCATCTCCCCTGGATTAATCTTTAAGTTAATGTTGTTTAGTACTTTATTCTTACTTGTGGAGTAGCTGAAGTCCACATTTTGAAATTCTATACCATCAGTTATTGTTTTTGGGAAATCTTTTGGAGAGTCTGGATCTATGATCTCTGGTTTTATGTCGAGGAAGTCGAAAAGGTTGGAGAGAAAAAGATTACCTTCATAAAGGCCTGCAATGCTGCCAAGAAGCCCTTTCAGAAAGCCGAGGCCTCTCTGAAATGCCTGAAAGTACATTACCATTCCACCAATTGTGATTAAGCCGATGAATGCCTGTTTTGCAATGAAAGCTAGGGAACCATAAATCAATAATGTTGCAATTGCCTGAGAAAAAAAGTCTTTAGTGGCTCTTCTTCTTGAAATATCGAGTAATTCTTCTCTGAGAATAATTCTGAGTGCTGTGTATTGTTTTCTAAAATACTCTCCAAGCCCGAAGAGGCGTAGTTCCTTGGCGTGTGCTACAGAAGTAAGTAACCAGTGGATATATCGTGATTTACGCTCGGTCTCAGTTCGTTTGCGTTGCCAATCCCAATTTATTTTAGAGAATTTCAACTTTACAAGTACACCTGGTAAGGCTGCTGCAAGAAGAATTACAGCAACTATCCAATGAAAAGAGAGCAATAGACCAATCATTGCAAGTAGAGATATTGAACTTTGTATGGTCCTTATAAGACCGTTAACAATACTTGTAGGTCTGTATGGTGCTTCACCCTGGGCTCTGTGCATAGTGTCATAAAATTTTGATTCCTCGTAGTATTTTAAATCCACTTCGATTGATTTTCTGTGCAGGATATCCTGCATATAATCTGTTACGATCCGAGCTTGAGTCTGTTCTACTATTCCTGCAATAGCCTTAACAAGAGCAGAAAGAAGAACAGTAGCACCCATTCCAGCAATGATATAAGCGGTGTATTGAAAAGACTCAGTGCTGCTTCCGTTAATTATTGATTCAATAGAGTCTATGAGCAGTTTCATCAGATAAAGAGGAATAAGAGGAAGCAAACCCTGAATAACAGTGAGTATCAGATTAGCTATTGTTAATCCTCTGCTACTCTTCCAGACCAGAGCTACCGCTCTGTCAATCATTATTTTTCTTTTATCCGATTTGTGTTTCATGATGGTAATCTAAAAGACAAATTGAACATAACCAATACAGTAATAATTTAGAGGTTGCATTATCACAAACTCTGAAGTATCCATTGAGTAATATGGAAAA
>JAOZUR010000147.1 GCA_029938555.1 Candidatus Sabulitectum sp.
TTGAAGTATAAGCATATCATTTATTCTCTTATGAATCATCTAGGTAATTGCTATCGAACGTTTGAATAACCAGCGCAGGTCAACCTCAGCTAATACTCATTGGCTCTGCGACTGGTTAATTCTGTTGTTCAAAATCTAATATATATAAACGTGGATAGTCAGATGGACATATAGTGTACGCAATGAAGCCATAGTCCGATATCCCAAACTTTAACAGTTCATTTCCTGGTAAACCTTCACACTTAACTGTAAATGCTAAATCTCCATTGATTTCAAATACTTGGAAGGATGGATTGAAATATGAACCATGAGATACCCACAAAAGCCCAAGGGAATCTTGAACATGTAGACTTGTTATCTCAGGTTCACGCTCAGATGGTGACCAGCTCCCCAAATCGCCATCTCTTAGTTTTCTCCAAATTAGTTCTTGTTCTATCTCCTCTAAACTTCGTAATTCCTCTTGGATATCACAGTGGAGGGTATCTTCAAGAAATCCATCAACTGAATACACAAGTACTTCAGAAGGACTCTGATTAGATGCAGTATAGATGTAACCGAAGCTACTGGCTGCAACGGAAACCTCAAGAGAAACAAAGGAATCATATCCGTCGTCAAGTGAATTCAATTCGTGTGAGTCGGAGAAGAGAACAATATTCTTTTGTCCTGTAACAGCATCCCATAGGCATACTTCAGATCCAATAACAGGAATATCATCAATCAATTTGTAAAATCTGTAATAACCTGCAACTGTATTTCTATTGACAAAACAAGGATCATCAATACTCCTATTGGTCTCAAATGTTACAGAATTTACTGGAGAAAGAAATTGATCGAAAAACACTGCTCTGGGAGGACGCTTTGATTCAAAGATTCCAATTGTGGAATCGTAGAATGCAATGTTTTCAGCATCTCTGTATTCATATGGGCCATTCCCATTATTGTTTTGTGAAAACATATGTTTCCCGGAAGAGTCGAACACACGCAATTCTTGGTATCCTTTATCAAGAACCACAATTGTGGAATCGTTAATAAACAAAGCACCAGTAATGTTCCCAAACACTTCTTCAGGTTCCCCGTATTCGACACCAATTGAATCGATCACAATTAGTGTTCTCATAAGTTCTTCATTAGGAGTAATCTGCACCGGGGATTGGCATGCAATTCCAATAGCAATGATTGCTGCTATTGATTCTTTACAACAGCACAGCACTCTCATTCTTAGGAAAAACAATTTCATATCCAATTCCAATCCGTTATCAATGTGATAGCTATCGTCGAATTTTCTCTTGCCCGGTCTTTACTTCACTTTTGAACGCTCTAAATCAGCAGACTGCAAAAACTTAGCTACCCGATAGTATTGACCGCAGTTCTGCTGAATTCAGTTGTTATGCAATCAATTTCTTCAATATTGGTTCAATCTCTTCAATACAATTAACTCGATAGTCTGGTTTGACAATTGATCCAGTATTCCCTTTTTGTATCAATATTGTCTGTAAGCCTGCTGTTATAGCGCCACCAATATCATACTTAAGTGAGTCTCCGATAAAAACACACTCTTCTGGTCTACTATTAAGCCGACTACAGATTATTTGGAATGCTTCAGGATCAGGTTTTGCAAATTTCTCTTCTCCTGATATTTGGATCTCATTAAAGAATTCTGATAAGCCAGAAGCCTGAATTCTCTTTGTTTGCATTATGGGATCGTAAGCATTAGTAAGAATTCCAAGTTTTACCTTGCCGTGAAGATAACTGAGAATGTTCGAAACCCTTTTGTACGGAATAGTTCTCTCCAGCAGTAACTGTTTGTAGTAATCCACAAAGGTTTTATCCCATAATATCCCGAAATCCATAAATGTATGAGATAGTCTGTAGAGGTGCATGTTGAGGGAATCCTCTTCTCCTGAATCAACAAGTTTATGGAAAGAAATAATGTGATTGACGGCGTGTTCAGCAAAAATATCAGGCTCAACCTGCGCGCCGATTTTCTTAAGAATCATCTTAAGGCATTCGATATCAGTATTCTGGAAATCGACCAGGGTACCATCAAAATCGAAAATTACAGCTTTTACCAAATAAGCTTCTTTCTATGCATAACAATGATTGTACTGACTCTGTGTAAGCCGGTGTATTTTGTCTTGAATGATGATGTGACGGGGAGCTATCAATGTCAATGGCGATAGATTGACATGAAAAGTAAACAGATGTATACATAACATTGAAAATGGCGTTGCTTGACTGAGTCTAGATAAATAGGAGATTTCTGATGGATAAGCAGTTATTACAGTATGAAGAGGAGATAAAAAAGAGAGGGTTGGTGCTGGATAGACATGTTCCATTCCTAGTAGGGTGGGTCAGGAAGTATCTTTCGTTAGGCAGGCCGGAAGATACAGAGTTCTCGGACATACTTGAGAGAAACGGTAGGAAGGGTTGGCAAGTTCATCAGGCATTGGATGCTGTAAGGATATGCAATTCGATGTTTTCTCAATCTGATGTTGGTGGTGTGGTATCCCGCAAAGCGGAGGCTTCAGAGCTTGATGATCTTAGGAAAAAATTAAGGATTCGTCATTATGCCAGGGCGACAGAAAAGGCATATGGGTATTGGTGTTCAAAGTACCTGAATTAT
>JAOZUR010000148.1 GCA_029938555.1 Candidatus Sabulitectum sp.
GAAAGAAGCCTGTCTGCTGGATATTCCACAAGGTATGTAAGAGGGAGTTCTCGTTTTTCAGCTGGGGTTAGATTAAGGAACCATGTAATCTGTGATTCGTCATCAATTTTGATGTCTTCCTTGTTTTTGCCTGGTTCAGGGCTAATGGGTTTAACTTCCAGCTCTTTGTCCTGACTCATTGGGAATTGATCAAAGATTTCAAGTTCAGCTTGCTGGGTTGTATTGTTTTCAAGGTTTATGCAGTATTCATATTGTGTGCTGATGCGTTTGTTGATTAAACCCTCGTTCTTTTTGAATTTCTTTATGAAGCGGTATTCAACCTTGATTCCCTCATGGACCCCAAGAGAAACATCGCTTTTTTGTTCAGGCATTATCAGTTCAAAAACAGATTTGGAAATTAGTGAGCCATCACTATAGATATTTGCTTTACCAGGAAGAATAGGGAAGGGGGAGTTGTTGGTAAATTTAGCAATTCTATAAGCGAACTGATTCAGTTTTGGAACAGAACGGTAAACATATTCAGCTGGAAACTCTATTCGGGAAATTCCTACCTGTGTTTCGTTGTTGTCTCCGGTGATTCCTGTTGCTCCGGTTACCTTGAAAAGAACAGAAGTACCGGTTTCTTCCACTGATGCTTCCTTTATCATTGGTTCAGTTGGGGGCTCGCTGTGGCTTGGCGCTGGCTGTGCAGATATTCTAGGTTTGGCGGACTTTCTTTTTGCCATACTTGGATTAACAGACCTGAATACGGGAGCCTGGTAGAAGTTGATTCTCCATGGATCCAGTTCAGGAAGGATTCCGGAAAGACTTATCTGTGCTGTTGAAAGCTTCAGCTCAATGTCTTTCCAGTCTTCACCGGTAGATTGTGAGACCATGGCATCATATTCAAAAAGAAGTTTGTCTGAATCGCTTGAAAATCTTAAATTGTAAACAGGTTTCCATGAAGGGCCAGGGACGGCATAAGAGAGGTTAAGGAGAACTTCACCTTCTGTCTGTTTTTCTATGTTAACCCGTATGATGTCTCTGGAACGGGTTTTCCTGTGCCCAATATTATGAAGTTCTGCTGCGAGTTTTTTGATTTCTTTATCTATCTGACGCTTCTTTTGGGCTATCTCTAGTTTTTCAGAGTCAACTGAAGAGTGGCGCTCTCGGTAGAATCCAGTTAGACCTTCCCAGATAGAAACATTTAGGTAATCTGGAGATGATTTTGCTGCTATATTACTGTCTGATTCAACATGCTGTGGGGTCGTAACATAGCTGGCTATCTTTTCAACAAAAGCTTTTTCTCCGTCTAGGCGTTTTAGTTTAAGTTCCAGAACCGCCAGTTCATCAGTAAGATCCTGTTGTTGTTTGAGTAGTGCATCTGCTCGTTCGTTTACATCATCTGTTAGGAATTCAGTTTCAAATATGCATCCACCTAAAACAACATCGGCACTGCTTTTGACCTGTATGCTGTTCCTGTCGAGATTTGCTGGAAGCCCTGGAAAAACAAGAGAATGTTCGCCTTTTTTCAAAGAAAGCTTAACTTCTCTTGTGATTAGTGCTCTGTCTCGGTAAACCGTAACTGCAGAAACCCTGGAATTAACTTCAGTTCCAATCATTGTTTTCTCCTCCTCCAGTTATGCTAAATTAATTCTGGTCTGTATTTGTCACTCTTGTAAAAGTGTGATTCCTATGAAGTGATTTTGGTACAATCTACTTCAATTTTCACATTACTGTTGCAATATACTGTGATGAAAATCCACGGCAATCGTCTTGTTTTGCTCAAAAGAAGAAGTAGAGTATGTGATTGTGGTGTGTGAAGGTTTAGAGAAAATTAAGTGGCTAATGCATTTTAGGTATAACTACAAAGAAACCACAGTGATGTACTTAGAGAAATGCTTGGGTATCTGATTAAATAGTTATGTTATGATCCACATAGACGGGCGTAGCGGTTTGACCTTACTTGATTTTAATTAGTATTAGCCCGTCTGCCTTATCAATCACAAGATCAATATCATCTTCTGGTAGTACTACCTTCCAGTATGAAAAGCATTTATACTACGTGTAATAAACAGAACATCATTTTAGTAATGCGCAAAACATGAGTATATAATAAAGATAAAAAGCTTATGTTATTTTATAATAGTAATTTGGGTAATATCTACAGTGTCCTTTTGTCAGGAAAGCGTTCTGAGTCTTAAATGAGATCAAAGAATTTTCTATTACTATTGGTTTTGATGTTGTTTAGTGTGTTTTTAATTTTGAGTACACAGCGAATAAGTTTTCAGAGAACTAATATAAACAAATAAGGTAGATTGATTGCTTAATAATCATGTAAAAGGCAAGTGGTAATGTTGTGAGGTATACAGCAAGTAAATTAGTTTTTGCCATGCTTCTTTTTCCAATTATTTCATGTGGTCCTAAAACGGCCAATCAAAGGCATGAAGGTGTGATAGATTGGAAATATCCAATAAGTGTGGATACCGTTGTTGTGAATGAAACAATAAGTATTGCTGCAGTTGGTGATGTTATGATGGGTACCGAATACTTTTTGCCCGAGGATGGTGGTATTGGCTCCTTTAGAGCATGCAGAGATATAATCAGAGAAGCGGATATTGCATTCTTGAACCTGGAAGGTC
>JAOZUR010000149.1 GCA_029938555.1 Candidatus Sabulitectum sp.
CCTGCAACAATCCCAAGAGAATATAAAAAACCGATTGCCAGTAAGAATGAATCAAAGCCAATCTTAATCGAATACAACCCGGACTCATCTGTACGATAAGCAGTCCATAGTGTATCTACTGATTTCGGTCTACTGTTGAGTTGCCCCAATATATGACTACCTACACCAAGAAGTGATTCAGAAAAAGAGATATGCTTATCGGGCATTAACATCATTCACCTCCGGTTCTTCAAAAACATCACAAGCTTCAAAATACTTTGCAAGCACAACTAAAAACGCATCCTGAAAAGGAGCAGTCTGCTTAGAAATACCTTTTAGCAGCATTAGCGAAAAAATACTATCACCATCATATTCAATTGAGGAGGGTGAACAATCCTTGCACTCCTGATACAACGCTATCATTCTATCGCGAAGATCATTTAAAGCAAAATCCCCATTATACTTTAAAAACTCCTCCAGAAAACCTAGTTTGCATGCAGCCGCATCTAAGTACCTTCGCGTAACCTCACAAAGGCCGTTGAATTCTATCTTTTCATCCCAATCTGGTACCACCAAGCTATCACTATCGGGTGTTAACGATGGCTTAGCCATAATGTGATTGATTACCTCACCAAGAACGCTATAATCAATATTTGGCAAGCTTGCTGGATCTGGTGGAAAATTCACTAGTTCAATAAGAGCATCATCTTCAATTTTTTTAAATGCAAGGTTTTCCAGGTCTTTTGCCAAAATGAAATCGCTTGTCTCAAGATTATATTGTCTTTTAAGTGCGTCAATTTGGATTGCTGCATCTGGATATGGTCCTTTGTACTTATCATTCAAAACAAAATAGAAATTCCGAACATCGGGCCAAGCCTGCAATAATCCAGTTAAATCCTCATTCAGTTTGTTCACAGCAGCAGCATGAGACTTTCGCAAATCCTCGGGTGCATATACTTGATAATAAGTAGAATTAGCCTCTACATATCCGTCGTTCTTCCGATCACCAATCGATCCATGGGGCTATATTGGCTTGAACCGTGGAACTGCCAAGCTCATAATCTTGACAAAAAAATCTTCAAATGCTTGTCCGTTTGATTCAACAATTATGCATCTGAAGAACTTTCTAGCAACTGCTTTTTCCTGAATATTCATTTACCACTCAATCACTGCCTAAGGATTTTAAAGCACAACATCCAACATAAAATCACTCGCATTATTATCTTACAAATTTCTGAAAATTGCAAGTCTATATGGGCCATTATCTCTCTCTGTGCGTAACTTTCATTTCTGAGAAACAAAACGGATATTTTATAAAGCCGGTGAAGAAGATTTTGCCCTTTTTTACCTATATTTCCAAGAATATTAAACCGCTCATTAAGAACAGAGCTTCATACTTATCAACCCCAGAGGGCATTCCCCTATACAAAAGTGCATGGCCTGCGGTCATGTGGAAAAATGCCCAGCCTGTGAAATTTCAATGACTTATCACCGCCACGGAGAAATACTGCGCTGCCACCACTGCGGCCACTGGAAAAGTGCAAAAACCAGATGCCCTCAGTGCAAAGGTGAAGAATACAAAAGACAGGGACCAGGTATACAAAAAGTACAAGATGCCCTGAAAGAACTTCTACCACAGACAAAAGTAATAAGAATGGATGCAGACACAACCAGTACCAAATCCTCACACTGGAAAATAATTCAGCAGTTCACGAAAGGTGATGGAGATGTACTTCTTGGCACCCAAATGGTAGCCAAAGGTCATGACTTCCCTAATGTTACCCTTGCAGCAGTTATTGGTGCTGAAATGGGCCTCTATATGCCCGATTTCAGGGCACAGGAACGCACATTCAACCTACTTCTTCAAGTGGCAGGCCGTGCAGGCAGAGGTGAAAAACCAGGCGAAGTAATCATCCAGACCACCGACCCCGACAACCCCATAATCCAGTTAGCCTGCGACCACGACTACAAAACCTTCATCAGCCAGGAACTGGAAATGCGAACAATGCTCGACAACCCACCAACAACAAGAATGATCAGACTAATCTGGACAGGCAAAGACCAGCAAAAAACAAACAAAGCCGCCAACCTCACTTGCCAAACACCACTACCACCCAACTGCACTATGCTTGGCCCAAGCGAAGCCACAATGGCAAAAATAGCAGACAAGTACCGCTACAGCGCCCTACTCAAAGCCCCCAGCCACACAACCCTAAAAACAGCGGTAACCACAATGCGCCAAACCTTCAAGGCACTAAAACAAACCACCGTCCGCTTAGATGTAGATGTGGACCCTCGAAACTTGATGTAATTTCATTTTCTGAAACAGGTGTTACCCCGTATCCATCGGCATTATAGAATACTTATTATGTTATTTAAGAAACTTATATACTTAACTCCCTTACAGCTCACCTATGCTCTTTATCCTCTTATCATATAGCTAATTACAATATTTTCACTTACTTTAGCAAATTAAATTCTAAGATAAAATTTTATTGCTCTGTGAGATTATGTACATATCTATCAACGCCGGGGTTGACTCAGCCCTGGTGTCGAGGTATCTATCAACGGTCATACCCCCGGGGCCTCTACAGGAGAAATTCTGATATTG
>JAOZUR010000150.1 GCA_029938555.1 Candidatus Sabulitectum sp.
TCCAGTAGAGTTTTTACCTGCTGCATTGAATTGGTTCTGAAGCAGTTGGGGTCGTTGAGTTTTTCTATTATCTGTTCTTTTTCATCTGTGTCTATGTAGTCGAAGTTAGAATCTTGGATGTTTATGTATTTTTTTGCTTTCTCATAGATTTTCTTTTGTGAGCCTTCCATGAACTTGCAAACTGGGTCTATGATGTCTTCCTTCATATCAAGAAGGTTTTCTGATTGTCTTGGAAGTTCAGTAAGATACCAGGTGTAAGACTTTTCTTTGATCTTTGTGAGTGTGTTGTGAACAGGTTGTAAAACTTTTAGAAAAGGGTAGCTGTCTGTTTGGTTTATTATTTGTTCTATTCTGGTGGTGAGTTTCTGAAACTCTGTGCTTGTGTCTCTGCCTAAAACTTTTACTTCACTTGTTTGAACTGGGGTGTCAAAGAAATCACTGTAGAATTCCTTCAGGTTTCTTATCTGTGAGGCGGTAAATTCTATCTGAGGGTCTATTAGAATGTTTGCCTGTTCCCGGCTGTTCTTTAGGATTTTTTCCAGCTGTTCATCTTCAAGAATATTACTATCCTTTGTTATCTCAACTTTACCTCTGGCGTAGAGTTTAGCAAGAGTACACAGTACAGCGGCGTAGTTCCATCCGAAGGGGATTGCCTCGAATCTTTCAAGCAATGCTTTCAAAGATGTGCGCATACCTTTTTTCTTGTTGTTCTGAATAAAGGCAAGAAGTTCCTGTTCAGATTCAGCCAGAAGGTTTGTACCATCTCCAAGTTGAGCATTTGATGGCCTAAGAAAGGTTGCTACCTGACTCTCATCAAATATGTGCCCTCGTAACATGCGGAGGTTAGGGTAAGCCCGTGTGATTAACTCAGAAAACCCTCTGGTAATTCTGGTTTGAGGGTCTGCCTCTCTTATTTCAATATCGTTACCATTAATGAAAAACTTTGCATTGGTAAGCATCGCTCTAATTCGCTGTTTGATTCTTTCAAGTCGTTCATCGTTCTGTGAGTTTTTACCCTCTAAAATATTTTTAATGGTCTGCTGCTGAGTGGTTGTGATGTTCTGCCGGAAGTATTTTTCTGTTCGCTTGTACATCAGAATATCATTCATCAATCTGTCGTCTGCTGGTAATACAACCATAAGTTGATCAGTCTTCATGCTTAGCATTCTAAGACTGCTTTCATTATCTGCATGCTCGTGAAATGGGGTAATAACATTAATTGCTATCTCATAGTCTCTGCCATACAGACGATCATCAAGTTTGCGTGCGAATGAGTAATCTTGTTTGTTCTCGGCATATCTGATTTTTCTAGTTTTCAGAATGTCGTCATAAATAATCTTTTCAAGAACAGATGCTACATCATTTGTTTCAACAGATGTATTCTTTATTTCCTGCTCAACATCTTTTTCTTCATCTGTAAGGAACTCGTACTGATCTCCATTACGCTGTATAAAAGTCTGCTGCTCAAGCAGGTCCAGGGCCTCTTCCACATTCTTTCTTAATGCTGCAAGATCCTGATTGAAACTATCGGTCATCAATATGCATAAATTACGGATAGTTGCCTTGAATTCTTTTACATACTTAACAAGAAACAGAGCTTTTAAAAGTTTTACTGCAAATTCATTATTTAGCTGTTTTTCTGCACTTAGTATGGCTTTTTGTGTTTGAGCTTTAAGTGCTGTTCTAATACCCTCAAACATTAGGTCAAAAGAGGCCAGCTGCCCTACCTCATAATCACTTATTTGAACTGCAACTTGCTGGAATACCCCAAGCATTGACCGCTCACCAACTGAACTGTGTTTACCCTCAAAAGCATTGTGACGAGATAAGTCTTCAATTGAAGTCTGAAAAAGATCAAACTGATAACTCACAAATGGATAGGTTTTGATAAACTCATCTCTGTCTTTGTAAATACCGTAAGTACGGGAACCATCGGTAAAAGTGAACAATGTACCAAAGTTATTATTCTCTTCATTATAAAGATCTTCGATTAATTTGATGCCTTCTTCAGTTTTTGAAAGAAGTCTTTTCTGAATAACTTCAGCTACATCTTTACTGGTAAGAAGCATCTTCTCGGCAAAACGCGCCATAATCTTGGAAAAATCATTAGTCTGCTGTTTGTTCATCTCACCCAGAACTGTGCTCATGTCGTTCTGTGATGTTACGATAATCCAAGCTCGACCACGGCACTTGGTTGCAAGGCTCTCGGCAATGGTTTGTAAGTTGGTCATCAACTTTACATTCTCTGCTATGTACTGACCAACCTCATCAACAAAGAAATTCAATCTGAAGTTTGATTGCTTTGTATCAAGATAAGCTTTTACATTATCAGCAAAATCTTCAATTGATACCTTATAGTCTTTTCTGTATTTATCAAGAATACCTATTGCTGATTTTTCATCACCACCGCTAACTTGTGCATAAGCTTTTGCAATGCTCATTGACTCCATAAGAGCCTGCTCACGGCCTTTCTCCCAAGGTTTATCTGCTACCGTCTGGTATGCCTGCTTAAATTCACTAAACAAACTACGACTCTCTAAGTCTCTTTCAA
>JAOZUR010000151.1 GCA_029938555.1 Candidatus Sabulitectum sp.
CCTCCTTGACCTCATCAACATCACCAGAGCGCACATAATGGGTGTGCCCTTTACCGGCGTGGGTATAGCTTAGTTGATGGTACTTACGGTCACCGGTTCTCTTCTGAACAGAAAGAGTTCCAGGATGCATATGGCCTACCTTGGTTATTGATTCTTTAACCAAAGCAATTTCTTCTTCAAGAGAATTCATTTTTGTTTTCATGATTGTATCATAATATGATACAAAAAGAAAGTCAAGAGGAGAATATTAGTTGTTGCTGCATTCGCCGGTGGAACGTTTACAGAAAAGTCACTTAATTTTTCAATACCTTCATACACCACTATCACGGACTCTACTATTATTAGTAGTCACTGAAAAAACAGCATGATCTGAAAGATCAGACCTGCATTCTAAGATATTATGTGGGAGGAATAAATAGAAAATTATTCAAAGCCATTTTGGGATGTCTGGTAGTATGTTTGAGCAACTTTGGAAAACGCTTTAATTTAAGGAGTCAGTCAGGAAGATGGATACCTTCTCTTTAGTGCTAATTGCTTTTGCTTTATCAATGGATTCATTTGCCGTTTCAGTGGCGAATGGATTGACTATAAAAAAACTGAATTTAAAGAAAATCCTGATAATAGCATCTGCTCTTGCGTTTTTTCAGGCTTTGATGCCCTTGCTTGGCTGGTTACTTGGTATTGGGGTCAATGACTATATCAAAGAATTTGATCATTGGATTGCTTTTGTACTTCTCTCATTTATCGGTGGGAAAATGATCTATGAAGGTTTAACAAAGAATGAGAATGAGAAGGAAACAGAGTTAAAAATACTCACTCTTTTTTCTCAGTCTATCGCAACAAGCATAGATGCGTTAGCTGTTGGAATCAGCTTTGCCTGCCTGAATTTGTCTATTGCTACTCCTGTTGCAATTATAGGAATTGTCACCTTTGGAGTTTCATTGATGGGACTGTACCTTGGTAAATTCTTCGGGAAAAAACTGGGTAAATCAGTAGAAGTCATCGGTGGTATTGTACTAATCGGGATTGGTCTGAAAATCCTTGTAGAACATCTGTTCTTCAGTTAACACGCACAATCCGGCAGCTGTCTATAAATCCTCTGCAGACATTTGAAGCATATAAATTCCAGGGGGTAAATCTGATAATTTCAAATGATTAATACCAGCAGGATATTCTAGTGGTTGAAACTCAAAACATTTTCTTCCCGATAAATCAAATACACTAAACTGCACTTCCGTTAACCATGGCAGAGAAAACCTTACAGAGGCAGTTCCCGGGGAGGGATTAACATCAGGACCAAGAAGGGCAAAACCTTCTGGATTACCCTCTATACCAAGATAATACCAATACACATGAAGAGTGTTTAATCGGGGAGTGACCAGAGGGTCGTCTGTTGTAAGAAGAACTTTGTACTGCAGGTATTCGGTACCTGCAAGAACTCCAGTTAAATCACAGGGTGGAGTAAGAGGTCCTACCCAATCACCCATATCATTCGGGTCATCTGAGCCTCTGAGATAATAGGTTATTGAGGTTCCGGAAGGTTCAACCCCATAGGAAGTAAAACTGGTGTACTCTAAATTACCTGGATTGTGTTCTATTGAGGATTCCAGCCAGCCGGACTCAGGGAAGGGCGTATGCTGCCACCATGCAATAGTACCGTTATTGCTAACTCCAGCAATATCGGGAACACCATTGCCGTTGAAATCAGCACAAGTAACATCAAGGGCACCGGGGAAATCCCAATTTATGATAGTGCGGTTCCAATCAGTGCCTGTTCCATCAATGTTTTCCCAGGCTTTTACGGAACCTTCCATTTGTGAAATTGTTACTGCGTCTTCCCAGCCATCCTGGTTTATATCCGCAGCGAATACTCTTCTACTTCCTGAGGCGTAGTTCGTCAGCTCATGTCTGACCCAAGCGGTACCTAGCCCATTAGTATTTTCCCAGCAGCTCTCTTGCCAGTAACCTGACTCCTTTACTCCAAGTAAATCAACATCACCGTCATTATCCATGTCGAAGGGAATAAGATCAATAATTGCAATTGCTGGTGGGGTTACAGGAACATGACTCCATGTTGTACCTGTTCCATCCATGTTGTTCAGCCAGCACATAACTGAACCACCAGATGCTGCAATATCCATGTCGCCGTCGTTATCCATATCTACACCCTCTATAGACCTTACCATGTCGCCCAAGTCATAAACAAGGTGCTGAGACCAGGACTCGCCAATTCCATCAGTGTTTTCGAACCAGTGAACTGTATTTTCAGTTATACCTGAAGCAATTGCATCAAGATCTCCATCACCATCGATATCTACCAGCCGTATTAAAAAGGCTTCAACAAAATCTGAAGCAATCTGATGTTTTGTCCAAACTTCACCAGCCACTCCCGGGTTCTGCCACCATGCAAGTTCGTTATTGAAACGCGCAGCTGAAGTTACATCCATGAAGCCGTCTCCATCTACATCAGCAACATACACTGCAAAACATCCTGGAAAATCTTCTG
>JAOZUR010000085.1 GCA_029938555.1 Candidatus Sabulitectum sp.
TTTGATAGGTTTTTTCCATAAGAGCAAAAGCTTCTTCATACTTTTTTTGAAATGAAAGAACTGAACCAAGATTAGTGGATATTCTTATTGAAAGTTCGATCAGTTCAGATTTGTCTGCAATTTCTTTCGCCTGTTGCATGAGAGTAGCTGCTTGTTTGTAATCTTTCCGAATTACAAAACAGCTTGCTTCAGAATTGATGAAGTTACATTTTTCTTCCTGTGATTCGTCCTGGAGGAGAAGCTCTTTCCACTTCTTTATAAGCTGTTCCGCCTCAGTGTATTCACCACGGCTGAAAAGAAGTGAAGTGTATAGATTAACAGCTCCAATATCGGGAGTTTTTTTATAGGGAAGATTGTTAAAGTAGCTTTCTGCAAACTGAAGTGCTTCATGGTTCAGACCGATATCTGCAGCAGCCTGCATTGCTTTAAATTGAACATACTGGATTTCTTTTTGTGTTAGCATGTCTATCTCAAGTGAGAGAAGAGAGTAACAGGCAATAAGAATTCCTTCTGATGAGTCAGTGGTTTTTAGTAAATTGATAGTACTATTCAATTAAATTTCCCATTTAATCTGAAACTCGATTTCTTCTTTACCATCTTCTCTTTCATGTTCGATGTTGTAAGTTGCTCTTACTGGAACATAAATTCTTTCTCCTGCAATTTGAATCTCAAATTGTTCGTTGTTTTCAAGATCATTTGCTAGTCTTCTTAGTTTTGTCACGAAATCGTTAGTTGAGTAGGTTTTTTCGATATCTCTGTGAGATTTCATTTTTACCTTTCTTTTGTAGAAGTAATAAATATAGAATAATTACTCCAGAAAGCATAGGTTATAAATAAACGTGTTTTCTGTTTTTGAATTCCCATTTTAGAAGTTTCCTTAATTATGCTCTTTTCTAACATCCGGTGGTGTAGTGATTTATAATTTCCTACTAAAACAGTTGGTTGACGAATTGACCAAGAGTCAGAATAATTACCACGATTTTAAAGAGGTTCATTAACAAAAGGATTTCAGTGTATGTCAGAATTAAGAAAACAGCAGGAAGTTACCTTTAAAAAGAAACTGATTATCGATGCTGCCAAAATCATTTTCTTTGACAAGGGTTTCGAGAATTCTACCATGGAGGATATTGCACACAAGGCTGGATACAGCAAAGGCTCTTTGTATTCTTATTTTAACAGTAAGAATGAAATCTGTTTTACAATAGTAAATGATTATTTTTCAAAGATTGTTGATTTTATCCAGGAAATTGCACAAAGAGACACTTCTGGTTTGAAAAAAATCGTCAGCATTAAAGAGGCATTTTTACAGGATTATGCTCAGAATTCTCAATTCTGCAATATATATGAAACATTTAAGTATCATCGAAGTCAATGCACAGAAATTCAAGATGAAATAAGCATCAATGAGTCATACAATGAAAGAATAAAAGAACTCATTATCCAGATAATCAGGTCAGGTATTGAAGATAAATCATTAAAACAAACCGTTGATCCATATAAGCTTTCCAGGGCTTTTTGGAATGAGAAAAACTGTTTTATTGCTGAAGTGATGTTCAAAGAAATTAACGCATACGATTACCTTTTTAACTTAGTAATTGAATCAATAACGGAGGATGTATGAAAAAAACAAAATCAGCATTTATCGGAGTAGTTATCCTTTTTGCTGTTTGGGTAATGTTAACAGATACTTCTAGTTCGGAATTGTTGTTTGGGGGATTCACTGCTCTTCTGGTAGTGTTTTTGTTCCACAAAAAACTATCTGTATTGGAAGATGTTAAAATTTCACCAAAGTCATTGATATACATGTTTATGTATCTCTTTGTGTTTATGTGGGAACTTCTTAAATCAAACATTGATGTTGCTTTAAGGGTGATTTCTCCCAAACTGCCAATAAACCCAGGAATTGTTAAGGTAAAAACAACACTAAAAAGCCCACTTGGAAGGGCGTGTTTAGCAAATTCCATTACTCTGACTCCTGGTACTCTCACTGTAGAAATGAAAGACGAATTCTTTTACATCCACTGGATTGATGTGACCAGTGACAATATTGAAGGAGCCACAAAATCGATTGTGTCAAACTTTGAAAAGTATCTGGAGGTCATCTTTGGCTAATACACTTTATAATGTTGCAGCGATTATTGCTTTGATCAGCATTGGTCTTACATTCATTAGGATGTTGCTTGGACCAACAGCCGCAGACAGAGCAGTTGCCCTTGATGGTATGACCATCATTACAATTTCTTTAATTGTTTACATTGCTTATTACATGAACCGAATTATCTATCTTGATATAGCAATAGTTTATGCACTGATGAGTTTTATCGGTGTTGTTGCCATTGCTCGTTATCTGGAAGGGAGAAAATAATGGAATTAGCCGGGTCGATTATCACCCTGATAGGTTCTATTGTTCTGTTCCTCGGGGCTCTGGGAATCGTTCGTATGCCAGATGTTTACAATAGAATGCAGGCTGGTACAAAAGCTACTACACTTGGAACAATTTTATTTCTTGTTGGAATTTCTCTGGGGCATTCTGAATGTGGGTGTTTTGGAAAAATAATATTGCTAATTATTTTTGTATTGGTGACGAATCCAGTATCATCAAATGCCCTTGCTCGGGCTGCTCATTCTGCAGGAATTAAACTAACAGATCGTTCGGTTAAGGATGATTTAAAGAATGATAAGGAAATGGGGGAAGAAAAATGATCCCCGGAATAATTATCGGTCTGGGAGTAATTATGATTGCTGCTGCTTTCGCAGCCATCTATTTCAAAAGTTTATTGGCTTCAATTATAGCAGCAGGAGTTATAAGTTTACTTGCAAGTGTTATATATCTTATTCTTGGCTCTCCTGATGTTGCAATGACAGAAGCCTCCATAGGTTCAGGTCTTACCACTGTAATTTTCCTTTTCGCCCTTCATCGGGTAAGAAAGGGGAAATCAGATGATTAAAAAAGTAGTTGTTCTTCTTTCCATTATTGGTTTAATTGCTATTTTTATGCCAATGATTACTCAGTTTCAAGAGCGAGAGAATCTGAATGAACTTGCAACTGATTATGTAAATGGCTCTATACATGAGCTAGGAACACCCAATGTGGTAACTTCAGTAATTGTTACTTATCGTGGACTTGATACTTTAGGTGAAGTAACAGTTCTGTTTCTTGCCACTGTTGGAGTAGGTTTCCTTCTAAAAGGGAAAAGTGAAGATAAAATAGAAATATCTGCTTCTGAACTTCTTGAAACAACTTCATCGGTGCTTGTTGCAATGATAATGGTATTAGGTATTTATATTTTTACCCACGGACATCTTACACCTGGTGGTGGATTTCAGGGTGGAGTTGTAATTGCTTCTGGTTTCCTTTTGATGCTTCTTTCTAACGTAAATGCAAAGATGAATCATTCAATAATGCATTTTGTAGAATCATTGTCTGGTTTTGCTTATGTTGGAATAGGCGTTACCGGTCTTGTTCTTACTGTAGGTTTCCTTAGCCCGAAAATATTACCATTAGGCAATTTTGGTGATCTTTTTAGTGCTGGCGCTATTCCGGTTATCTACTCTCTTGTCGGTCTTAAGGTCGGGTCTGAATTGACCAGCATTCTTGTGACCATGGGAGGTGAAAAATGATATCAACGCTAATTCTTGGAATAGCACTTTTAATTATTGGTTTTTATGCAATGCTAACTCAGAAAAATCTGATCAAGATTGTTATCGGGTTTTCAATTGCAGATACGGGAACTCACATAATTATAGTTTCTCTTGGTTATTTGCGAGGCAAAACTGCTCCCATAATTGATAATGCAGTTAATGCTGTAAATGCTGTTCAGGAAGTTGTTGACCCTATTCCTTCTGCTCTTGTGCTTACTGCGATTGTAATTGGCCTTGCAGTAACAGCAGTAATGCTGAGCTTCATTGTCGAGATGTACAAGAAAAACAAGTCACTGTCAATTGATGACTATCAGGAGTTAAAATGGTAAGCCCTATATACATACTCATAATGTCTCTAGCTGTAGGATTCCTTCTGTCAATTATTGACAGGGCAGGAAGAAAAATATCACTAACTGCTTTTTATGGAGTTTTAACTTTCAATGTGGTATTGATGGCCAACTGGTTATACCGCTTTGTTTTTCTTCATGTTCCCACTTTAGTGATTAATACAGCAGGTTTTAAAGCACCGATTTCTATTAACCTTGAATTGGGTCTAATGGAAGCCTTTGTGCTGTTTTTTGCAAATCTTTCCGGTTTGCTGGCAGCTGTTTATCTTTTTAAGAAGTTTAAAGAAACTCAGGTTTCATCTTTGATTCTTTATCTGCTTCTTATCATGGGAGCAAATGGTCTTGTAATGACTCAAGATTTATTTAACATGTTTGTATTTCTTGAGATATTATCTATTTCCACATTTGCTCTTACTGTACTGAAAAAAAGCAGAGAAACACTTTCTGCAGGATTTAAGTACATGATTGCCGGTGGTGTTGCTTCAACATTTTTTCTTCTTGGAGTTGTATTTGTTTACTACTTCACCGGTAGTTTGAATCTGGGAAATCTTTCCGCAGGTTCCTTCACAAATGTGGGTCTTGTATCGGTATTTTTATTGTCTATTGCTGTATTTATTGAATTGAAGCCTTTTCCAGCCAACGGTTGGGCTCTTGATGTATATCAGTCTGTAGATTCTGGAATAGTATCAATTATTGCAGTTGTTAATTCTGCTGCTATTGGTTTTGTTTTTTACAAAATAATGCCATTGCTTCCATCTGAATTCCTTACGGTTTTTGGCATAGCAGGCATTGTTACTTTCCTCTTTTCAAACATGATGGGGCTTAAGCAGGATAATGCTAAAAGACTTCTTGGTTACTCTTCAATAGGTCAGATGGGTCTTTTGCTGGCAGCTTTGATTTTTACTGCTAATGTTCAGCCTAGTGTAAGGTATCTTGTTATCGGTGGATTATTTCTTAATCACTTAATCTCTAAAGCAGGTCTTTTCTGGCTGGCTGGAATAGTCAAACAGGACAAAATAAAAGACTGGGGAATTCTGCGAAGCCGGAAACCTCTTCTTGTTCTGTTCGGGTTGTTCATATTTGCTCTGTCAGGGCTTCCTCCTTTTGCAGGCTTCTGGGCAAAGTGGGAATTCGTAAAAGTTCTGGTTGATGCAAAGATGTTCTTTGTACTCACTTCTGTTCTTGTTGGATCTCTTTTCGAGTTGATCTTTCTGTTCAGATGGTTCACCTCTGTGGTTAAAAACACAGATGAAACAAATGAACAATTGGCTTCTCCTGGAAAGAGTAAGGCAACTCCTGTGATTGTCTTCGGCCTTATGGCAGTGATCTCTTCATTCGGAATAATGAGATTTTTCTATGAGTTCAACTGGATACAGGTTCTGCCCATATTCGCAGTTCTTGCTATTAGTCTTATAGATTCTCTGCCTTCCAAGGTAAAGGGATTCCTTTCTCTGGCTGCAGTGGCTGGATATGGATATTACATCTACCCGCTTCTTGAAAACAATCTTCAGATGTTTTTTGGTGTGATTTTCATAATCGGAAGTGCAATAAATATCATTGCTACTCTGAACAGAAAAAATCAGAGTAGAGGATTTTACGGTTTCCTTCTTATGATGATTTTCTCATTTGGAAATCTGCTTATTGCAAGTACCTATCTTGAGTTTTTCCTTGCCTGGGAATTTATGACAATTTCTTCATTCCTTCTTATTCTAAGAGGGCAGAAGGCACAGAGAGCTTCGCTTCTGTACTTGATATTCTCTACTGCTGGGGCTTACTTGATAATGGTCGGGTTCAGTTTTGCACCTGCTCTTTCTTCTTCAGGTGGTGCTTTGATTAATGTGATAGAGCTTGTGAATCTGCCACTTGTATCAATAATTGTGCTTGCTATTGGGTTTATGATAAAATCAGGTTCAGCTGGTGTTCATATCTGGCTGCCAGAGGCTCATGCAGAAGCCGAATCTGATGTTTCTCCTTTTATCTCTGCAATACTGCTTAAAGCAGGCGTTTTCGGTCTTCTTATGCTGGGCATATCCTATATCAGTTTCACACCTTCATTTGATGTGTTTTACTGGATAGGGTGGGTCGGTGTTATCACTGCACTGATAGGAGCTTTTATGGCTTCTTTCCAAGAAGATGCTAAAAAACTACTTGCTTATTCAAGTATGAGTCAGGTTGGATATGTTGTGGCAGCTCTTGCCATGATTACTCATCTTGGTTGGGTTTCAGCACTGTATCTTGCATTTAATCACATGATGTTTAAGTCAGCACTTTTCATTGCAATTGCAGGTGTTTATTATCGAACTCGTACTAGAAAAATGTATGAAATGGGTGGGTTGATTGCAAAAATGCCACTGTCCTACATAACTGTTCTTATGTCGATAATTGCCGTTTCAGGGGTACCACCTCTGTCTGGTTTTGGAGCTAAGTGGTTGATTTATACGGCATTTATTACAAAAGGCTGGTACCTGCAGGCAGGAGTTCTCTTCTTTGCTTCTGGCGTGAGTTTCCTTTATCTGTATCGGTTAATTCATACGATATTCCTCGGTCAGTTAAAGTATGAACACCAGGATATTAAAGAGGCACCGGTTTGGTTCATTATTCCTCAGTACATTTTTATGGCTGGAATTATGGCTATTTCCATGTTCCCGAATCTTATAATTAAACCATTGAATGTGATTGCCATGAAATATTTTGATTCATCAATACAGATTGATGGATTAACTGTGATTAGTGAGCTTGGGCACTGGAATGGCAATCTTGTAATGTATGTAACAATGGCAGTATTTGCTATTCCTTTCATTCTCTTACTGGTTCTGAAAGGGAAAACCCAGAAGGTCAAGCAATTCAATATTGTGTATGCAGCTGAAAGGCCTGAATCTCCTCAAACAACACATGTTGCACACAATATGTATGCACATTTCAGAAAAGCCCTTGGCAAATGGACTTTGCCGAGAGTACAGCTATTCTGGGATTCGGTTGCAGAATGGTCACATACACTGGGAGGATTCTTCCGAAGAGTTTATACCGGCAATGGTCAAACATACATATTGCATATTGTCGTGTATATTGTTGTTATGTATGTCGTTATGGGGGTTAAATAATGAGTATATGGTTAAGAGTGCTGTATGCATTTATCTCAGTGTCTGTAGCAACTGTTTACGGACTTATGCTTGGTGGGATTGTAAGAAAAATTTATGCTAGAGTTCATGGTAGATATGGCCCGCCGGTATGGCAGCCATTTCTTGATATTATTCAGACTCATAGCAGAAGAGTTGCGGTTTCGCATGGCAACATGTTCCTGTTGGGGCCGGTATTTCGATTGGCTGGCGGTTTGGGAACCTACCTGTTTATTCCTGTGATTTATGGTTCTGCTGTTTTTGGTAATTTCTCTATGGCTGGTGATCTTCTTCTGGTGATGTACTTCATTTTCTTTGGCCAGCTTGGCATGGCTTTAGGTGCAGGTAACGGTGGGCATCCTTATTCTCCACTGGGAATAGCCCGCGGTCTTGCTCAGATGTCCACATTCGAGGTGCCATTTTCGCTTGCTGTGATTGCTGTTGCCATTCAGTATGGTTCGCTTAACATCACAACAATTGTAGCTGCCCAGCAGGGTGGTTTTATGAATTGGACTTTGTTCACTAACCCTCTGGCAGTGATTGCAGCAATGATTTCACTTCTTGGAATGAATATGCATTCACCTTTCAGCATCGTTCTTGCACCGCAGGAGATTCCCATTGGTCCACCTATTGAAATGAATAGTAGCTTTTTGGGCATTCTTCAAACAAATAGAGGTTTGTTTGCAGCGGCAAAACTGGTTCTTTTTATGAATTTGTTTTTTGGTGGAGCTACAAATCTTCTAGAGATGGTTGCTAAGACCTTCATGATTTACATGTTCTCTGTTTTTGTTGGTGCGGCGTATCCAAGATTTAGGCCTGAGCAATCTTTCAGATTCTTCTTGAAATGGCCTACAATTATTGGAGTTCTTTCCATAATCTTCATATCGTACTTTGGGGGTGTTTTGTGAGTAAAAAACACATAGATGAAATTGAGAAACAGATGAAGCTGGCTAACGCAGGGCTTCCCGAGAAAGAGCAGGGTCTCTTTGAGAATACAAGACCTACAACAGTTGATGCATTCAATAAGTATTACGAGGGCTTTCTAAACTGGGCTCGTTCCCGTTCTCTCTGGATGCTTGCTTTTGGTACAGGTTGCGGTGCAACAGAGCTTAGACCATTGATGACTTCAAGGTATGACATGTCGCGGTATGGAATTGCTCCTAGGCCAACACCAAGACAGGCTTCTGTTTTTGTTGTTGGAGGTTACGCTTCCATCAAAACGATTAAAAGAATTGTGCGAAGTTATGAGCAGATGCAGGGCCCTAAGTATGTGATTGCTCTAGGAAGCTGTACCATTAATGGTGGAATGTACTATGACAGTTACAATACCATCAACAGGTTGGATTATTACATTCCCGTGGATGTTTACATTGCAGGTTGCATGCCTCGCCCAGAGGCACTGATCGCAGGTTTCAAGAGGTTGAAAGAAAAGATCAGGGCTGGAGAGTGCGAAGGAATGAATGACTATGTAGAGAAATTTGACTGGTACAAAGAAAACCAGAAGCAAATCATCAAAGACTGGAATATGCCAGATTACAACTGGTAACAGTAGGAGAAAATATGGAATTACTTATAAAAAGAATAAAGGGAATGGTTCGTTTAAAAGCCTACAAGAAACAGAGGGAGGATCTTCATTTCATTACAGTTGAAAGGGCACAGCTGGAAATGATTCTTTCTCATCTGAAAAACAACGAGGGTTTCACACATCTTGCTTTCCTGCAAGCTGTTGATTTTATAGAAGATGGTAAGTTTCAACTTACATATATGCT
>JAOZUR010000086.1 GCA_029938555.1 Candidatus Sabulitectum sp.
CTGGTGAATACATGGTTATTATCATATATTCGTACTAGTTGCGTAGGGAATTTTTTAAAAACGAAGGAGAGACATGAAAACAATAGCTTTACTGCTACTTCTGGCTGGAATGAGTCTAGCTGGTTTGATTGTAGGTGATGCAGAAACTTCTGGAATGGATCCATTCTGTGCCAGTTGAAGTGCCGGCCTTCGCTACCAGGTGGTAGCTACAGCTGACGAAATTGGTGAGGCAATAGAGATTAGTTCAATCGGATGGCACAGAGCAGAAGGTGGTACTCCCAGTGCCGCTTTCAGTAACTTTCAAATTTACCTTGGTTACTGCCCTGAAGATCATCTTGGTACAAACTTCATGGAAAATTATACTGAGAACTCCCGAACACTTGTTCACAAAAGTAACATAATTACCGTTGCCGAGGGTACCGATGAATGGTTTGTAATAGACTTAGATACACCTTTTGCTTACAACGGACAGGATAATTTGATTTTAGAAGTTGTATGGGAAAGCGGTTCTGGAAGTGTGCACAATTTCTTTTTTGATACACCAGGAACACCAATGAGACTCAAATCAGCTGAACCAGAAGCAGCCACAGGTTTTTTGAGCAGCTCACGCTGTCAGTTCATGTTGCTTAGTACCCAGCAGCTTGAAACATCTACTTTTGGCTCGATCAAGGTTATTCTGGGCGAGTAATTCAGATTTTATCTTAAAGAGCGGGGTTTTAACAAACCTCGCTCTTTTCAATAAAAAAGACAAATCCAACTTATTTATGATGTGGTTCAACATGAGGTACAAGAGAATGTGGTTTTTCAAAACCAGATGATTCCAATAACACTTGATTTCTCATGATTGTTCTTGAATTCCCATCGGCTAAAATAGATCCCTTATCAAGTATTATGGTTCTTTCACAGGTTTCAAGTAGAAATTCTAAATCGTGGGAAGCCACTAATAGAGTTTCATCTGATTCTTTTAGAAAATTGATAAGTTGTCTTCTTGAACGGCAGTCAAGACTGGCTTCTGGTTCATCAAGAATAATAATTGCCGGTTTCATTATTATCACACCGCCAATTGATATCATTCTTTTTTCTCCACCTGAAAGATTATGAGGAGGTCTGTCAGCCAGATCAGACATTTTCATCTGCTGAAGATATTCATGTACTGTTGAATCAGCCTGTTCTTTGGAGTAACCAAGATTTAGCAGACCAAAAGCCAGATCATCGTGTACAGTGGGGCAGAAGAGTTGATGGTCTGGGTTCTGAAAAATGAAACCAAGATCAGGATTGAAAACTCTGGCTTTTACTTCAGAATCAAGAATAAACAGAGTGCCTGAATCAGGAGTTAATAATCCAGCCAGTAAAAGAAATAATGTTGTTTTTCCAGATCCGTTAGGGCCTATGATACCGACTTTTTCACCACGATTGACAGTAAAGTTAACATCTTTCAGTAGTGGTTTCTGAAGAGGGTGGGAAAACACCAGATTTGTAACAGAAATGTGAGTTGTTTTATGTTTATGCTGATTCAAGAATTATCTCCAGAACTATAAGTAGTGAGCTTAATACCAGTGTACAAAGCAATACAATCAAGCTGAGCCCGTGTGGCTTTTTTATGGTATTATCTCGATTAGTGTCTGATGAAATATTTCCATAACCTCTGAGATGCATTGCATTAAAAGCCATTTCCGATTGCTGGAACCCTCTGATTAGTAAAGTTGCAACAGTTGGTACAATTATTTGAAGTCGTTTGGAAATGCTTTTCCCAGTTACATAACCTCTTAGTTTTCTAGCGTTTCTCATTTTACTAAAATCATCACCGATGACCATAATATATCTTCCGGTGAGTATGCCCATATCAACTAGCATTTTAGGAATCATTATTTTTTTAAGTTTTCCTGATAATCCCGCAAGTGAAGTTGTCTGAACCATGATAACTCCAATTGTAATAATGCTAAGAACTCGCAAGATTGTATTAAATGCTAAGAGTATTCCTGTGGTTTTTAGGGCGAAGGGTCCTATCTTGAAAAAGGTCTCTCCTTGGGAGAAGAGAATCAGAAAAATAGAAACTGATAAAAGTAAGATCATGGGAACTCGAAATCTTGATACCAGTAGTGATACTTTAATGCCTGATACTGCGAACATGATAACGGCAATACAAGGTAATAACAACATAAGATTCTGGTTTCTAAAAAAAGCCATAGACATCATTAGAAAAAACAGGCTGGGCACCTTAAGTGTAGTATCTAATTCTTGGAAAGCATTTTTATGATTATTATTTGTTGTTGATTTTTGCATCAGCAAATCAACAAATCAGGTTTTACCTTAAACATGAATCGCAAGACATAAGCGGTGAAGATTGCTTCGATCAGGGCAAGGGGTAGATGTGCAATGGCAAAGGTTAGAATGCTTGATATCTCAACAGCTGAATCGATGTACTCAGGGATGGTAAGAATTAGAATGCCACCGGTAAAAAGCACTGCAAAGAACACTCCGGCAAATCCTGCAACAAATCCAGGGATAAGAGATTTTACAGTTCTTTGATTTCCTTTCAGTAGACGAAATACACCCATGGCAAGCAGAGCAGATCCACCGATGCTCAAAGCATTTACACCTAGTGTTGTAAAACCTCCGTGACCGAACATGACCGCCTGAAAGAACAAACCAACAAGAATTGCAGGAAAGGATATCCACCCAAGCAGAACTCCCATTAAGCCAGCTAGGATAGGATGAACACTTACAGGAGGAATTGGAATATGAATCCAGGATGCTACAAAAAAAGCGGCAGCCATCACCGAAGCTCGGGAAATTAGTTTTGCCGAATCTTCACTGCTGCTTTTGGCCTTTTTTATCGAGAGCCATGTAAGGAAACCTGTACCGACGAAACCGGCTATACAAACCTGGGCAGGTAACATCCCATCAGGAATGTGCATTTTTATCTTTCCTTTTTGATGCAAAGAATAGAGCTGTTCCTATAAATCCCCAAACAACACTTACAGACATTATAATTATTTGAAGTGTGGTGAAAGCTCTTTCCTCTATAATTACCTCTGATGTTTGCATCATGGAGAAATGTACAATGTCTCCATGACCTGCTTTTCGAACTTGAACATCCCAGTTTAGTGACAGATGCAAATCTGGTTTGAAAACAAAAACGCCATTTTCATCTGTTAACCCTCTTAAATATGGTTCAGTTGGTGCTGCACCTGAGAACACTGTTACCTGTGCATCACTCATTGGCACACCATTATCAAATGCTGCGGAGATATGTACAGAGTCTTCATGAAAATCCCACATTACTTGTGCCCCGTGTGCTAAGACAGGTGCGCTTGTCAGTAGAAGAATGGCAGTAAGTATTAGGAGCGTCACCGGCAATGGGCGTTTATGATGCTGCTGCATTCTCGGTCACGCTCCTAAATAACTGTGCAAAAACAATGTGCTTCTCCTGTGTGTCCAAGAGTGGAAAGGGCTTCAAGAAGTTTAGTATATGTTTCTTCAGGTAGATTCTGAGAAAGTGAAAAAAGATCTTCTTGTACAGTACCTTCCTGCATGAACTCTGCAAATGGTTCAAAACCAATAGCGATCATGTTAAGATCGGAATCAGCAGGTTGCTCAAAGTCACCAAAGATATGGTCAAAGTGAAAGGTTATCTCTAGATCACCTGGATTATCCTGTGTAACAAAACCTTTTCGAACATCACCTACAAATTCACCTGCAGTATATCTGTAACCGTGTTCAAATCCAAGAAACACATTGTATGACTGGTCTTCTTTTGAAGCCTGAGCATCTATATAAATAGTGTAACCTTGTGCTGGACCATTTTCTGCTGGAACCATATTCCATGAAAGAGCATTGTAGAAGCCAACAGGAATGTTTTCCAGAGTTCCAATAGTAACAGGGGTAACATCCTGATTGTTCTGGACAAGATCTATGGTGAAAACACCATCTAGTTCTGCCACTATTTCAGAGGATATTTCATCACCTGTATGGGGATCGTAAGGGGGATCTGTCTGATATGCAGATAAATTTGTGATTGTTACATAAACATGATTGAAGGAAATTTGCCACCCATCGCTGGAGACAAAACCAGAGCTAACAAAATCTTCTCCGTTTGCTGTAAATGTTAATTCACCAGTTGCTTCCAGATCGATTACCTCTGTAACATCATGAGTATTCAGTTCAGCCTGGTTTTCTTCACATGATGTAAATGTAAGACCTAAAGTTATAAGCATTAGTGCAAGTGTTACTATTTTATATGACATTTTACTCTTCCTTGTTGCGAAAATATGTATTTGCGAATACTCGCAATTATCTATTCTCCAGAACACAGTGTCAATATTGTTCAGGATTGATAGAAAAAAATAGGGTATCAATCGATTTTTTTGCTTCGACATTTTTTGCATAACCCATTGATAGAAAAATGATATGGATGGCAGTCAAAATCGTAAAGTTCTTCAATATTGTTAAGACATGGGGAAATATCTTTTTCCGATACTTCAGTTACAGAACCACAGTGTTTACACACCAGATGAATATGAGGACCGTGCTTGCCTGTAGCGTATGCTGTTTTTCCATTACCTAAATCAAACTTGCTTGCAAGTCCGTTTTCAACGAGTATATCCAGTGTCCTGTATACGGTTGCAATATTTATGGAAGTTGTTTTTTCTCTTACACTTTCCATTACTTCTTCCGCAGACATGTGTTTGCCGCAATGGGCAATGATCTGTACTATCATTTCCCTTTGAGGTGTAATTCTGTAACCCTGATCACGTAATTTTTTTAAGTAGGTATGGCAATGAGACATTCTGACTCCCTAAAAAGACAAACCGAGAGAAGGAAAATAGTATTAGTGAATATGAATTCAGGATTCATTTTCATTCTTCTCTTGATCCCAATTGGTTGGCCAGGAGAGATCTTTTTCAGAGTAACCAGCTGAAAGTAGATCTCTGCGTAGGTCAATAAAACTATCAAAGTTCTTGCTGTCTAGTTCGTGATCAGAAATTATTTTACATGCTCTGAGGTAATATTGATTCGCTTCCACGAAATTGTTTTCTTTAAAAAACAGAGAACCGTAACGGATAAGAATTAACCCCTCCTCGCGATAGTTTTTAACTTCTCGATGTATTTCAAGAGAGTTTGTGTAGTATTGTTTTGCCTTGTCTATTAATCCATTTCTCATACTGGAAATGCCAAGGTTTCCTAGGGCAATACCTTCGTATCTACGGTTTCCAACTTCTTGATGTATTTTCAAGGCTTTCTCATAGTATTCTTCTGCAATGTCGAATCGACCTAAATCAGCATGCAAAGTTCCAAGATTCCCCAAAATACTGCCTTGGGTAGAACGATCATTAATATCGCGGACTATCTTAAGTGCTTTTTCGTAGCATTTAAGAGCTTCTTCAGGCTGGTTAAGATCTTTATGCAACAATGCCAGGTTACCAAGAGTAATTCCTTGTGTACGATAATTGCTTATTTCTTCATTTTTTTCAAGAGCTTTTTCATAATACTCTTTAGCTTTTTCCATATATCCATTATACCAATATAGAGAGCCGTAGTTACCTAAAATATCTCCAATTGAGCGACGATCTCCAATTTTTTGAGCAATTTCAAGAGCTTGTTTGTATTTTGATAATGCTTTTTCAAAACGATCTGTGTTCTTGTTAAGAATGCCAAGATTCATAAGAATAATAGCTTCAGAGCGTTGATCTTTAACCCCACGATGTATTGTAATAGCTTTATCGTAAAACTCTTGAGCCTTATCCATTTGGCCTTGCATCAAAAACAAGGATCCAAGATTTCCTAGAATAATACCCTCAAAACTGTGGTCATCAATCTGGTGAGCTAATTCAAGAGCTTCTTCAAAATCAGTTTGAGCATCATTCAGGCGACCTGTTAACCATGCTAGTACTGCCTGTGCTTTAAGAGTAAGAGCTATATTGTATTTATTATTGAATCTTTTTGAGCTTTTTTCCATTTGTTCTATGTTAAGCTTCTGTTCTTTACGCTTGCCCTGAATTTCAAGAGCTTTTCCCCGTTTATACAATAGCTTAAAAAGAGTTTCTTCCCGTTGCGCAGTATCTTTCTGCTTCATAAGAAGGTTCTCAAGTTTGTAAGATAAGTTTATAGCATCACTGCCACTGTAGTGCCCTAGAGCTTTCATACCCCACTCTATAGTTTTGTTTATTTCCCCAGCTTTTTCATAGTGAAACAAAAGAACTGATGCAATTCGATCCCGTTCATAAACAAGCATTTCTTCAATTGTTTCTGCAGCAGCCTTGTGAAGCTTTTTTAGGTTGCCTTCAAGGATGGTTAGATAAGCCGTATTGTGAACTAGAATGTGTCGGAAAAAGTATTTCTTTTCAAAAGCTGTTTTTTCGTTTAGTAACATTTGCTTGCGCTCAAGACCATCAAAAATATCTGCACGGGGTCTTCCAAGGAAAAGTTTGTTAGCTAACTTTCTATAAAGTTTAAGCTGAAACTCCATTCCAAGTACAGATGAATTTTGAAGAACACTTTTCCATGACACTGGAAGCCTGTCAAGCCTGGATTGTAACAAACCTGTTAAACTATCTGGAATAACACAGTCAACGCTTGAAGGATTTAACTGCCATTTTGTATTTGTTTCAATTAGTAGGTCTGATTCAAACATGTAAAAAATCAGCTCTTCCAGGTAGAAGGGATTTCCAGCGGAGCGGTCTGAAATGAACTTCTCTGCTTCAGAGGTTATATGATTAATTCCTTTTGCACTGATATTAGCAAGAAGTAGTTTAATCAATTCTGTAGATGCATTTTTGTTTACTTCAGAAATAGTGATTTCGTTTAAAATCGTATAAGAAGGCAAAATGGTAAACTCAACAATAGAGTCATCTTCTCTTTCAGGACGATAAAGTAAAAGAAATACAATAGGTGATTTTGTGTTTGTATTGCTTGTGATAAATTCCAATATAGAACGGTCACTTTCATTCATCCAATGCAAATCTTCAAGAACGATCACTAGTTTTTTATTTTCTGAAATCGCTTTGAATAAGTTACAAAAAGCTATCTTTGTTTCAAGAACAATAGCTTTAGCATCTAATTGAACAAGACGATTATCGCCAGATTCAATGGAAAGAAGATCCGCAAGAAAAGACGCGGATTCTAAAAGAGTTTTATCATGGCTATAGTTTTTTAATCGGTTAAGGAATTGCTGATAAGACAGTTCGCTGCCAAGTTCTATTCCTAGCATATTGCGAAGAAGCGTGGTCCATAACCAATAAGGCGGCTGAGCAAATGAAAGAGTCTGACCTTCAAGAATCAAATAATCATCGGTTGAGTGAAACTTAAACAAGAACTCATGAACTAGTCTTGTTTTGCCTATGCCAGCTTTGCCCTTAATGCCCGTGACTAAGTGTTTTAATCCATAACGATTGTTTTCTTCAGTGCCTTTTTCTTGTTGTTTAAGCAGAGCGTCTAGCTTAGCTAATTCTTTTTTTCTGCCAACAAAAGATGAGTGAACTGAAATCATTCTTGATTTCGGCAAGGAAATACTGTAATCAGAGATTCTAAAAATATCTTTTGAATGTTCTTCCCAGCAATAGTGTTCTTTTGTCAAATCATAAACTGATCTATTTGCCAGTAATTCATTGGAAGCGATTTTTGAAAGGTGTAATGCTTCAGAAAGTACCTCTCCGTTATTATGGATACTTTCCTCTCCAGTATTGTCTACTTCCAGTACGCCTGAGGATAAACCGAATCCGAAATCAATAGATAGATTTTTTCCCTTCAGCACATAGTTTAGCTCAGCAAAACCATTAAACAAACAAATACCACAGCTGAGAGCTCGTTTACTATCATCCTCTTGCACTTGTTTCATGCCGAATATGCAGCGGTAATTATCTGGTGATTTTAAATCAAGGTACCCACCATAAGTTTTTGCAAAACGCTCAATAAGATTAACAACAGTTTTTGATACAGTTCGTTTCACTGAAGGAGAAACTTCATTATCTGATAAGTCTGTAACTATATGAAGTACAGAGACTTTTCTTCTTTCGGCGGGCAATAACCGTTCGGATTCTTTCTCTTCCACATCCAATGCTGAGGAAAGACTGGTTAAGTCATTTTCCAGTAGCTCTGAAAGATTTGAAAAGTCAGGCTCTATTTCTTCAGTATTTTGCAAAGATTGGATAGCACTAAGTAGTTCAGCAAGTTTTCTACTTAAGGGAACATCAGTGGCATCGTGCCATTGGTGGGCTGAAATGTAATACTGCATCCATTTAGATAAATCTATACTTTCCACTATCAATGGGTAGATATCAATTCCCTTGCTTACGGCTCTTTCAACTTCTCGGCGGACCTGTGGTGATACATTGCTATGTTTAGACAAGATAAGTACCATTCCCGATGCAGAATCGATACCATCAATGATGAATTCAGCCCAGTCTGATGCAGGAGGGATATCTCTGGGTGCAATCCAGCATTGTAAACCGTTGGACTCAAGAAATGCCAGAACGTGGTCTGCTAAATCTTTGTCTTGGGAAGCATAAGAAATAAAGAGTGATTTTGATTTCATAATCTCCTCAAATTTTCGTACTAGAAATGTAAAATCTACATTCGTTTTGCCAGCAATTTCTGTGGCAAACTTTTATAAGATATTTATCACAAATATAAAAAAGTATCTGACTGTATCTGTTTTGCTTTCAAGGAATATTATAATTACTAACTCAATTAGAGAACAGGTATAGAATAGAAATTCCTAATTCACTTAAACAAAAACTTTCAGTAATTAGAAGTTTGGGTATTGTAGTTAGCAGCACTATATTACACAACAGAGGTTAATCGAACA
>JAOZUR010000033.1 GCA_029938555.1 Candidatus Sabulitectum sp.
AATTGCTACAAGAGCAAGAGCAAACTTCTTCATCTGATAACCCCTCCTGATTGATGTCACTCAGCGGTAGGTGATAGTCATCACATACTTGAGCAATCTAATTGGTAACAATAACCATGGGGCAATTATAGTTATTTATGAGACAAGAGCAAAGAATATTTCTATGTGTTTTTTTTGGGTATTCATAACCTATATATTATGTGTTATTCTTTTTGTATTCTTTCATCACTGTAGAGGGGGTTTGTTCTGAGGTATTCAGTTGCAATTCTGCTGATTTTTCTTCTTGTCTTGGCCTGTGGCGGCAAGTCAGATGGTGATAGTGGTAAGGTGCAGGTTGTGTTCTGGCATGCTATGGGTGGCCCATTGGGTGATGTGCTTGAAGATTCGCTCATCGCTGAATTTAACTCATTACATGATGACATTGAAATTCTACCTGTTTGCATGGGTAACTATAGCGCCCTTAGTCAAAAAATCATGGCAGGCGTTATGGCTGGTTCTCCGCCGGGAATGGCTCAGGCTTACGAAACCTGGACAGCTCAGTTGATCAGAGGTGATGCTCTTGTTTCTCTTGATTCTTTAATGACAGCAGATCCTTTGTATACCCAAGAGATGTGGAATGATTTTTTCCCAGTATTCCAGGCTAACAATTCCTTTGACGGAGAAGTCTATTCTTTCCCTTTCAATAAAAGTGTTCCTCTGATTTATTACAATGTTGAACTTTTTGATAGTCTCGGTGTAGTTCCCGCAACCACTTGGCAGGAACAGCGAGAATTGTTGGAAATACTCACTGTTGATGGTAATAATGATGGAGATCTTTTTGATGAAATGGATAGAAGTGGTACGGCTTTTGGTACATCTGTGTGGAATTTCGAATGTCTTCTGGCACAAGCTGGTGGCTCTCTTCTGAATTCTGATTCCACTGCAACTGCTTTTAACTCACCTGAGGGGGTGGAAGCTCTTAATTACATGACAACACTGCTTTATGTTGATTCAACCGCATACCTCACTTCTGGTTATGATCACCAAAAGGCTTTTGCAGATGGTCGTGTTGGTCAGGTTCAGGGATCTGTTACAAGTCTGGCATTCATGATTAGAGATATGGAAAGAAGGGCCGAGAGTGGCCTTTCGACCTTTACCATTGGAACAGCACCTCTTCCAGCTGGTATTGAGCAGGCTGTTTATATATCTGGAACAAATGTGATACTTTTCAAGAATGATGATCCAAGGGTGGTTGAAGCTGGTTGGGAATTCATTAAATGGTTCACCCAGCCTGATATTCAAGCTAGATGGTTTGCTGGAAGTGGTTATTTGCCAGCTCGCGTATCAAGCCTTAACGAACCCTCGGTTATAGAAAAAATGGAAGATTACCCTGGTCTTGCTGCTGTACTTGAGCAGCTGCATCATGCAGTTTTTGAACCTCAGATAACCGCATGGTATGACGGTCGGGCTTTTCTTTCTGAATCAGTAGAAATAGTACTTTATGGAAGAATGACGCCAGAGGATGCTCTTTTAAGAGCAGCAGAGCTGGCAGATGCAGAAATAAGAACAGGCCGCTAATTATCAGGTGGCCGGATTTGGAGGAAAGATGATCAAGGTTCTGTTGCCGATGATTTTGTTGTGCAGTCTTGCCGGTGCGCAGGCTATTACCATTGCCGAAGCTAGGATTGATAGTGACGGAGATGGTATACCTGATAAGTTAGGTGAAATTGTTACGATTAGCGGTATTGTCACCTGCGAAACTACACTGTTTTCCACAAGTGGTTACAGTTTTTATATGCAGGATGCCACCGCAGGCATTAATGTTTATGCTTTTGAAGCTCCCAGTAACATGCAGCCTGGCGAGCAATGGGAACTTACAGGAGAAATCTTAGCCTACAATGGGCTTACGGAAATCTCTCCTGGATCAGTTGATGATTATACATATGTAGGTAATCCTGGAATGCCTGCTCCTATACAACTCGTGCGGAATCAGCCAGTTTCTGAATCTATAGAGGGTATGCTTATTGCAGCAGGGGATCAGGGTCTTACCCAATGGCTTACTGTTGCTACAGCACCTTCAAGTGCCGGTGGCGGATACAATCTTGATGTGTGGAACGGTCAGACCATTATACCTGTCAGAGTTAACGAAACAACAGGAATAGACCTTTCAGCAGTTTCAGTGGGAACAAGATTGTTCCTTCTTGGAATTGGTGGACAGTATGATTCTACCGAACCTTATGACTCAGGGTATCAACTGCTTCCTAGAAGTCAGAGTGATATCATTATCTTCAATCCTTCCGTTGGTGATTATTTCCATCTTGATGTATCTGGAAATCCATTTGCCCCATCCATGGGGGAAACCATGCAGATAGAGTACAGCGGACCACAGGGTGTCAGATTTAATCTTGTGCTTTTTGATCGCGCTGGAAGAGATCTTGCACACTTGGCCACAAACGCTCCTGCCGGTGATGTATTCAACTGGGATGGAAAAGATGACTGGAATGAATATTTGCCTATGGGGCAGTATTTGCTTCTACTGGAAGGAATTTCTCCTGATGGAGAAAGACTAACCACAACCGAGACCGTGGTTATCGCGGCACCACTTGAATAGGAGGGATGGAATGAAAAATAAAATTATAGCAACCCTTCTTGTTCTTGCTTTTGCTCTTCCGGCCTTTGGCTCATTTGAAGAGATGGAGATGGGCATTCCTGCAATGGCCATGGGTGGAACCGGAGTGGTTCTTCCTGGTCTTGAAGGCAGCATGTGGAATCCCGCTGCGGTTGCATCAATGAGCAAACTGAGTTTTGCAATTTCCGGAAATATGCCTTACTCAAATCTAGACTTTACCACTGCAGGATTAGATGGTGGAGGTCCTATAACAGATAACTGGAATTTAGCAGGTAGTGCTAGGTTATTTGGAGGAGATCTTTATTCCGAGCAGTTGCTTGCAGTTACTATTGCAGGAAAATTATCCAGAGATTTTGCATTTGGATTACAACCTGTTATTGCTAGAGTTGATATAGAAGACGGTGTAAGCTCTTACGGAAGCTCTATGGCCTTCTCGGTGAATACAGGATTCAGAGTAACAATGTACGATAGATGGACTTTTGCAGCTGCTGTGAAAAACCCATTTGAATCCAGAATTGGAAATTCTGAAGAGTATATGCACAGACAGATGGACGCAGGAATTTCCTATGAGCCAGCTGACGGCATGGTTACATCGTTTGTTCTTTCTAGAAATTTCCGTGGAACCCGTGTAAGAGTAGGAGGCGCTCTGCCTCTTGGTCCTCTTACCGTTTATGCAGGTGCCACCAGTGGTCCTGCCACGTTCACCGGTGGATTTTCTGCTGTTGTTGAAGGAATCAAAGCAAGTTATTCCGTGCAGACCCATCCTGAACTGAATCTGTCACATGCAATAGGAGTGACATATGCTTTTTAGCCTGCTGCTTGCTTTTATGCTGGCCGCTGTGCCCCCAGGGTTCGATCTGAACTCAGCCTCTTACGAGGAACTGCTTGATCTGGAGGGTTTATCTTCGGAGCAGGTGGCTGTTCTTTACGAATACATACAGGGCACCGGAGGCCTGGAAAACATATATGAGGTGCTTGATCTTCCAGGGTTCACACCAATAACTCTTGGGTGGCTCCGAGAGAATGTTATTGTTCTACCTGGAGCTGAACCTGAAATTTCATCAGATATTCTTAATGTGATGGAAAGACTTGCGCAGGAAGATGGACCAGGTGATGCAGCTGTTGAGTACTGGGAAGACCTTCTTCTTAGGCCAATGCCCATTAATCAGGTTTCATGGTGGGATCTGCGAAGTTTGGATAGGGTTAGTTTTATTGATGCTGCATCTGTAGACAGCAGATTGCGCAGTCTAGGACCTGTTTCTTCTGTCTCTTCTCTTCGCAGTACCGAAAATCTTCGTTACTACGGTTACCGTAATATGCGTGACTATGTTTCAACTCGTGAACCGGATTATTCTGCCACAGACTTTTACGGAAGTTATCGTTTTATTTACGATGACAATGAAGGTCGAAGCGGAACAGATGATGGAGTTGAAGGTCACATCTCAGAATTGAAAGCAGCTATTTCAGATATACTTGCAGGTGGAAGAGAGCTTTCCTCCACATCAATCGACAGCCTTGAACTAATAACAAGACTGCAGTCTGAGTATTCACAGCTTCTTGAAGCTCGTGATGTAACCGGATTCAGTCACAGGGTTAGAATCGGAGCAGGTGATAGATACCGAGCAGGCGCACGACTTTCCAGAGGTGTTAATTCTTTGGCTGGAAGTGAGTTGTTTAAGGGTCTTGATGCACCAGTGAATGACAGGTTCGATGTTGGAAAGGTGTATTTTTCTTTCCAGGATGATGGATTTGTAAGAGAAGTCGTTGCTGGTAACTACAGGCTTTCACTGGCTCAGGGGCTTCTTATTGATAATTCTGACGAGCTGATGTACAGAAATACTTACAGAACTTGGGGGCTTACTCCTGACCTTACATCTTCAAGACAGAATGCTCTGTTTGGTGGTGCAGCTCAGATTGAAGCAGGGCCGGTACTTGGTTATGCTTTTGGCTCATTCACTCCAAGAGATGCATTTACAAACCTGGATGGCACTCCAAATGTGCTTTATCAGGGTACTTTTAGACCTGAAGAATACAGTGATGTTCTAGATGAAACCACTTATGGTGGTTATGCGTTTTATGATCTTGGTGATTATCTTCCTGTAGGCACGGCAATTGGTGTCGGTGCCCTTGGAATACAGTACAGTGATTCATTGAATCCTAATGTTGCTGGATTTGATATTCCCAACGATACATACGCCTGGGGTTGTCCAGAGTATGCTCACATGCCCTCTGGTGATAAGCTTAGTTATCTTGCAGGTTCTGCCCAGACAGTGTATGAAAACATGAGTGCAGAAGTGGAAGCAGTGCGCCAGGATAATGGAGCATGGGCAAGCATCACCACTGCAAATTGGCAGAATAACTGGTTTAATGTTTCGGCTTCTTACCGAAATTATGCACTGGATTTCATGAATCCATACAACCGTGCTTTTTCTGAACAACATCGATTTGATGATACTGTTTTTGAAAAACCATACAGACTGAATGATCCATTGGTTTCGCAACTTGCCGATCTTCCTGTTCCGAAACCGGAGGAAGGTTTGTATATGGAAACCCGTTTTCAGGTCAGTCGTCAGGTAACATTCACAAAGGTTTACCTTGATGTGTGGAGGAATCTGGCGTACGATACAGAGAATCTCAGATTCCAGGGAGAGGTTGAGTATCGACCTGTATGGCCTGTAAGATTCAGGCTGAAATACAAGTTCCAGGACAAGATTAATCACAAAGATATTGTTCCTAGTAATTCCCGCACTCAGGAATTCACTCTTCGCACTTTCTCACTTCCTGTTGGTGGAGATTATTTCAGTATGGAACTTCGATTTGGAAATGTAGAGCTTACTCCTAATCCACTTTACGGTGATGACCGAAATATGTGTGGTGGATTTCTTGCAATGCGCTGGGAACACGAGTTTAGCCCGGAACTTTCAGTTTTGGGGGGCAGTACATTCTGGACCACTGATGGAATGAGTCAGTGGGAATTTGAAGATACTGGAATTGATTTCCTAGACGGTGATGGAACAAAGTTTTATGTCACAATGAAGAATACTCTTTCCGACAATCTTCAATTAAGATTCAAGTTTGTCAGGAAAGATACATTCTTCCCGCATAATGGATTTTACAGACCGGATCCCGATGATCAGTATCACTATCAGGGGAATCCGGATGAAACAGTAACAGATTTCGGTGATCATGTCACCGATTACGGAATTCGCTGCCAGCTTGATATTCGCTGGTAGGCAGGAGGACTAATGGGTATAACAGCAGGTGGTTTGATTATTCTTCTTGCCCTCTCCGGCGGACTGCCGGAGGTTATGTGGCTTGGAGATCAGGGAACAGTGGGGTCAGCAGCTTCAGAGGCCATGGGTGGAACGACTTTTACAGATGATTCACCTCAATCTGTATTGCTTAATCCGGCAATGGCATCTCTGCTTCCAGAGGGTTTTAGTGCTGGATTAACAGGAACATTGGCTCTTGATATAGAGAAAAGAACTAGAAGAGTTTATGACAGTTTCGGTGGAGTTGTAGGGGAATCCGAACATGGGTTCAATCAGAGCTTCCGTCCACTTCCAGGTAGTTTTGCAGCTGCATGGGTTCAAGGTGATCTTGCAATCTCTGCGGGATGGAGAGCCACTTCCACATTCGGTTACGAATACAGCAGAATTATGAACGATGGCGATTATGTAAAAGTAGCTGAAGAAAAACTTGATTTCAGTGGAAATCTTAATGATTTTGGTCTTGCTGTTGCATGGACACAGTGGAATGTTTTTTCCTTTGGTGCTGGTGGAAGTTTTGTAACAGGAACTAGGTCTATGGATCATAGTATTGATTATGTAGATCCTACAGCTACAGATCTTGAAAACGACATCGAAACCAGTATTTCTGGAATAATGGCTCGTGGATCAGCATTGGTTGATCTTGGTAGAGTTACAGTTACTGCTGGAATTGAACAGCCAATGAGTTGGAAAACGGAAGTAGATACAGTAGAGGTAGACTTAACACTTCCCATGACAATTAGAGCAGGTTTAAGATATCTGCCGGGTAACAGGTTGAAAAGTCTTTTCGCAGCTGACTTCTGGTGGGCAAATTCTTCTTCTATAGAAATAGATGAAATTGAAGCTGCCATGAGAAATTCATGGGGATTTGGTGCCGGCGTAGAAAACACCCTTCCAGGAAACACAATTGGCAGGGTTGGTTTTGAATACGATAGTTCCCCTATTGTTGGGGCGCTTGATAGAATGAAATTTACAACAGGTCTAGGTTGGGTTGTTAATGAATTAGCGGTGGATGCCGCAATTAGTTTTTCTCCTATTCGCTGGGATCAGTATCAGGTTGATGGCCTTCCATCATTTACTACTGGAGATTCTCTTGTTATAGAATCCAGTAGAACTGCATTTACTCTTGGCGTTGCAAGAACATTCTAGAAAGGAAGGTAATATGCTCATAAGAATAACGCTGATACTATTCCTTCTAGTAACATTTGCTCAGGCAGAGATTGTTTATTTGAACATTCTCCACACTAATGATATTCACGGAGGAATCGCCCCAAGGGAAGCTTCTTTTATGAATCCTGATTTTCCTCCAGGAATTGGTGGAGGAGCTTGGATTGCAACATATGTTAATCAGGTAAGAGACCATTGTGAGCAGAGTGGAGAGTATGTTTTACTGATTGACGCCGGTGATGCCTGGCAGGGAACCCCTGTGGGTAATTATAACTCAGGAGAATTCATCATGCAGTGGATGAATTCCATTGGTTATGACATGATGACTTTAGGTAACCATGACTTTGATCATGGGGCCGAAAATGCCATACAGAAGTCTGCCATGGCAGATTTTCCTGTTATTTGTACCAATTTTACAACACTGGATGGAGAGATTCCAGAGCCCATATTACCGTATATTTTTATGGAAATCGGCGAAGTGAATGTTGCGTTTATTGGTGTTACCACATCAGATACTTATGGCCTTGTTGATCCAGAGCTTCTTGAGGGGTATTTAATTACTCCTGAAAAAGAAGCAGTTGAGATTGCTTTGGAAGAAGTGTATTCCCAAGGGGCAGAAGTTGTAATTCTTCTTTCCCACCTTGGTCAGCCACCTGACCCTGAAAGGTATACAGCAAGAGTTTACGAAGCCTGGGATAACGGAGAAGAATACACAAAAGATTTTGCTTACAATTCAGCAGAACTTACCTGCATGGTTGAAGGCATTGACCTGATCGTCAGTGGTCATACACATGTGGGATTGCGCCAGCCATGGGTGAACCCTCTTACGCATACTATTGTGGTGCAAGGTTATGCTAATGGTACTGGTATTGGTCATATAAGACTTGCAATTGATACGGAAACAGGATCAGTTATTGGCTTTGACCTTCCAGACGGTGAAGAATATGTGAGCTTGATGCATGACAGATTCTGGCCAGACCTTGAACAATTTGACCTCATTAACGGGTTTAGAGAGATTGCTGAAGCTGGTATGGACTCGGTTGTAGGAGAAGCTGTAACAGAGATACCTCGTGGTGGCGCTGAACATCCTCTGGGAAGACTTATGAGTGATGCGATCAGAGAGGCTACTGAAGCTGATGTGGGTCTTCTGAACCGAGGAGGCATCCGTGCAGCGATCCCAAGAGGTCCTATTACACCTAGAATAATCTATACTTCCATTCCTTTTGAGGAAGATCTGTATACTCTTGAGTTAACAGGTGCAGAACTTCTTTCGATACTTGAAACTGGAATGCAGGGTAGAAGAAGAGATATGGAAATTTCCGGATTTTCCTGTAATCGCAATCAGGCAATAGTGGATGGAGATAAGATAGAAGAACCTATGGTGAATGGTGTTCCTCTGGATCTTGAAGCTGTTTATATCCTTGCTACTACCGGATATCTAGCTCAGGGAAATGTAGGATATGATGTAATGCTTGAGTTTGATGCAACCTTCACAGGCGTAACACTTCTTCAGGCGGTTACTGAACATATTTCAGTCAACTCTCCCATTGAGCCGGATAATATCACAAGAATTATCTGGATCGAAGAAGAAAGGTAATTGTTGGAAATTGTAATTTTTGGTGCCGGGCTTGCTGGTCTCAGCGCAGCTGAAGAGTTGGCCCGGCGCGGGCACCAGGTGGTGGTTCTGGAAAAAGAATCATCTTACGGTGGACTGGCAGCTACAGTAAAAAGAAATGGTTTTGAGTATGACCTAGGGCCTCACCGGTTTCATACATCAAATGAAAGTATTCTTGATTTTGTGAAAAAGTTACCAGGAATAGACTTTCTGAAATTAAATAGAGTGAGTAGAATAAGGCTTCTTGACCGTTATTTTGATTATCCTCTTGCTTTCAGTAATGTTCTGTCTACCATGCCACCCCACAAGGGAATAGGTATGATGATCAGTTTTTTATGGGAAAGCATTAGAGGTCTTTTCGCCCCCCGTGAACAGGAAAGCTTTGAGGGTTGGGTACTCAGTCGTTTTGGCAGAGGTCTTTATGATCTATATCTTGCTCCGTACAATGAAAAACTTTGGGGTATCAAGCCTTCAGAACTCAGTGCAGACTGGGCCAGTCAAAGGATAACTGTTCCTAGTCTTGCTGGTCTTATTAAGGAAACAATAAAACCTTCAAAAGAAACCGTAAGAAGTCTTGTGAGTACTTTTCATTACCCAAAGGGCGGAATTGGGGAAATATGCAAGGGGCTGGTTTCCAGAATAACTGGAAACGGTGGTTCAGTCAGGTTTTCCACTGAGCCAAAGACTGTGATAAAACAAGGCAATAAGTGGCGAATAGAATTACCGGATGGTTTTGTTTTGTGTGACAAAATTATTAATACAATTCCTGTGAATAAATACACAAATCTTCTCGGAGATATTCTTCCGCCCGAGGTTCATAAGGCAGCTTCTGATCTTAAATTCAGAGGACTAGTGTTTTTGATTGTTCTACTGAATAGTGATGTAACTTCATCAGATCACTGGATTTACACTTCAGAAGATCGTTATCTGTTTAACAGGCTTTCGATTTCCAGAAATTTTGATCCAAATGTGGGGTCTCAGGTTGTTTTTGAGTTTAGTTGCCAAGAAAATGACAAAACCTGGAAAATGTCAAAAGAAGAGTTATTGAATTCAACAATAACCGGTGCTGAACACTTGGGGCTTTTTTCTTCAGATATGGTGGTTGATGCGGATATTAGTCGCACTGCTTTTGCCTATCCCATTTATGACTTAAAGTACGCTAAAAATGCTATGGTGGTTCTGGATGCACTTGAGAAACTGCCCAGTAGTGTCACTTGTGGTAGACAGGGTTTGTTCCGGTACAATAATATGGATCACTCAATTGAGATGGGTAAATTTGCAGCTTTGGAAATTCTTGGAGAGGCATCTGTAAAAGAGCATTTCAATTGGGATGAGAATACTTGGACCGATGGTTAATCTTAGAAAAATTGGAACAATTCTTTTAATATCAATTGGTGCGATTTTTGTGTTTGGTGCTTTTGTGAATCCTCAGTTTCTACGACCTCTACTGGGTATGACTTGCCACAGACTACCACACAGATCTTTCAGTTGGGCACCTGGTTTGTGTGCCAGATGCACATTCTTCTGGGTAGGAATTCTTTTTTCATCATTACTGATGTTTTTCAGAAGGTTGCCTGGCTCGCTTGTTTTGGGCTTGCTTTTTATTCTACCCATGGCTCTTGATGGAACAATGCAATTTATCGGTTTGTATGAAAGCACAAATACAGTTAGAATGATAACCGGTTTTTTTGCAGGTTATGGCCTTTGTGCTTTTCTTGAAGAGGGCATTGCAGAGTAATAGATAGTATGTTTTTTCGATATCAGTGAGGGAATTAAACCAGCTATTGACAATTATGACTAAAATCGTGAGATTTGATGCCGACCAGACATACGATCTGGGGTCCACAAAAAGTGGGAGAGGCCGAACCTTACGGTTCGCTGTTGCTCTTCCGCAAGAACATGTCTACTTGCGGAAAGGACGACTCAATATGAGCAGAAAGAAAACACTGATTTTAGGCGCCGCAGGGCGCGATTTTCACAACTTCAACACCCTCTATCGAAACGACGATAGTTACGAGGTAATTGCTTTTACAGCAACACAGATTCCTGATATAGATGGAAGAAAATACCCAGCTGAACTTGCTGGTGAATTCTATCCTGAAGGTATCAAGATTCTTGACGAGAGCGAACTTGAAAACATCATAAATGATGAGAATATCGAGCTTTGCGTTATGTCTTACAGTGATTTGCCAGATAGCACAGTTATGGCTCTTGCCAGCCGTGTTAATACAGCAGGAGCTGATTTTGTAATGATTGGTGCTAGCCGTACAATGGTTAAAAGCACAAAACCACTTATTGCAATTACAGCCGTACGCACAGGTTGTGGCAAAAGCCAGACAACCCGTCGTGTTGTTGAAGAACTTAAAAAAGCCGGTAAAAAAGTGGTTTCAATTCGCCACCCAATGCCTTATGGTGATCTTGTGAAGCAGCGCGTTCAGCGTTTTGCAACCATTGAAGACCTTAAGAAGCATGAGTGCACAATTGAAGAGATGGAAGAGTACGAGCCACACATCATCAGTGGTAATGTTATCTACTCAGGCGTAGATTATGAAGCCATTCTTCGTGAAGCCGAAAAAGAAGCAGATGTTATCCTTTGGGATGGCGGAAACAATGATACTTCTTTCTACGCTCCAGACCTTACCATCACAGTTGTAGATCCACACAGACCAGGGCATGAGCTTAGCTACTACCCAGGTCAGACAAACCTCAGACTTGCTGATGTTGTTGTAATCAACAAAATCGATAGTGCATATCCGGAGGATGTTGAGGAAGTTCGTAAGAACATCCGTAAAGTGAATCCAACAGCCCGTATTATTGACGGTGCTAGCCCAGTTTCTGTTGACAAACCTGAGCTTGTTCTGGGTAAAAAGGTTCTCGTTGTTGAAGACGGACCGACCCTTACTCATGGTGAAATGGAATACGGTGCAGGTTTTGTAGCAGCAGAGAAATATGGTGCTTCAAGTTTTGCTAACCCTGTTCCTCATGCAGTTGGTACTATCAAAGCCACATTTGATAAGTACTATCCAGGCGTGGAAGAAACCGTAATTCTGCCTGCTATGGGTTATGGCGATGCACAGATCAAAGATCTTGAAGATACAATTAATGCCATCGATTGTGATGCTGTTGTTATTGGAACTCCAATGGATCTTTCAAGAATTGTTAATATTAATAAACCAACAGTAAAGGTTAGTTATGACCTTCAGGAAATCGGCAAGCCCGATATTGCTGAAGTGCTTAAAGCTTTTACCGAATAATTGAAATAGTTCGCATGTTGCGATAAGCGCGTAGAAAGGCAGGTCCCATAGGGGTCTTGCCTTTCTTGCATCATCTGGAGGTATTGTTCAATGTCTGAAAAACCCATAAAGGGGCAGACAAAAGAAGAACATTGTGTCACCAAGTTGAAGAAGAGACCTGCTGTTCACATTTTCCCTGAGTGGTGTAAGGGTTGTGGAATTTGCGTAGCATTCTGCCCCAAGAAAGTACTCGAAATGGGCAAGGATCAAAAAGCCCATGTTGTCTATCCTGAAAAGTGTATTGAATGTGCTTTATGCGCAAGACGATGCCCTGAATTTGCTGTCTATGTAAGTGGAGAAGACATAAAAGAGGGTAAAAAAAAGAACGGTGGTGAGAAATGAGTGGTGTTCCCTGGGGAGAGACAAAATTAGTGCAGGGCAATGAAGCTGTTGCTCTTGGTGCCCTTGCAGCAGGCATTGATTTCTTTGCTGGATATCCAATTACTCCATCAACGGAGGTAGCGGAAATTTTGGCTCGCGAGATGCCAATTATAGGTAAAAAATGGATACAGATGGAAGACGAAATAGCAAGTATCAGTGCAATTATTGGAGGTAGTCTTGCTGGAGGAAGATCAATGACCGCAACAAGTGGTCCTGGATTCAGCCTTATGCAGGAAGGTCTTGGTTATGCTTGCATGACTGAAGTACCTCTGGTTCTTGTGAATGTCATGCGAGGCGGTCCTTCAACAGGGCTTCCTACTCAAGTAGCTCAGGGTGATGTGATGCAGGCAAGATGGGGTACTCATGGGGACCATCCTGCTATTGTTCTTGCACCATCTGATGTAAAAGAATGTTTTGAGCTTACTATAAAGGCTTTCAATCTTGCTGAAGAGTTCCGTACTCCGGTTATTCTTATGCCAGATGAGGTTATTGGGCATATGCGTGAGAAGCTTACTTTCCCTACGCAGGACGAAGTATGTGTTACTCCGCCATCAGCACCGGATGTACCTCTTGAATGGTACGAGCACTATCATACTTCAGCCACTGGTGTTTCACCTATGGCTCATTTCGGTTCTGGTTATCGTTTTCATGTCACCGGTCTTACTCATGATACTCACGGTTTTCCCACAAGGAAAGTCGACGAAGTTATTTCAAAAATGAACAGACTTAAGCATAAAATCACCAGGCGTCTGGATGTGTTAGAAAACAATATTCTTCATGATGTGGAAGAGGCTAAGGTTGTAATTTTTTGTTACGGTTCTGTTTACAGAAGTGCCCTTGCTGCTCAGGAGATCCTTGCAAAGCAGGGAAAGAAAGTGGGCATTTTCCGCCCTATAACTATCTGGCCTTTCCCTGACAGGACTGTAAAAGAAAAACTTGATGTAAAAGATGTTATTCTTGTTCCAGAGCTTAATCAGGGTCAGATTATTCACGAAGTAGAACGACTTACTTCTGACAGTGTAAGAGTTGTACCACTTCACAGATTTGATGGATATGAGATAACACCAGAACAGCTTGTAGCTGCAGTACTGGAGGTGATGTAATGCCTGCTCGCCTACCTTATGCATACAAATATCTACGAGCAAAGAAAAAATTTCCACATGTATGGTGTCCCGGTTGTGGTATTGGTATTGTCATGGGTTCCATCATTAGAGCCATTGATAGTTTAGGTTGGGATCTTGATGATATTCTTATGGTTTCAGGTATTGGATGTACAAGTCGAATGCCAGTGTATGTTGATTTTAATACGCTTCACACCACCCATGGTAGAGCCCTAGCTTTTGGAACTGGTGCCAAAATGGCCAATCCAAAACTTAAAGTTCTTGCTGTAATGGGTGACGGTGACTCCATGGCAATTGGTGGAAATCACATCATTCATGCTGCCAGAAGAAACATGGATATTACCGCAATTATTGTGAATAACAATAATTACGGAATGACAGGTGGACAGTTCTCGCCTACCACACCTCAGGGTGCAAAAACTTCAACCACACCTTATGGTATGATTGAGCCTGATTTTGATATATGCAAACTTACAGCAGCAGCAGGAGCAAACTTTGTTGCTCGCGGTGATGTATATCATGTTGTGGAGCTTGATGGAATTATCAAAAAAGCTCTTTCTGGGTCTGGTTTTAGAGTTGTTGAAGCTCTTGCTCCATGCCCTACTAATTTTGGTAGAGCTAACAGGCAAGGTGATGCTGTTGATATGATGAAGATATTGAAAAATGACACTATCAGTATTGCTCAATCACAGAAACTTCCACCGGAAAAAGCCGCAGGCAAAATTGTTAGGGGTATTTTTGAGAATCGTGATGAGATAGGTTATACAGAGAGATATCAGAATCTTTGTGACCGTGTTTCGTCGGAGGTGAAGAAATGAACTATGCCGAAATAAGACTTGCTGGCTCAGGTGGACAGGGTTTAGGGCTTGCTGGAAGAATTTTAGGCCAGGCGGCCATACTTAATGGTAGCGAGGTTTGTTTTACGCAGAGTTACGGCCCAGAGGCTCGCGGTGGAGCAAGCAGAACAGATGTTATCATTTCAGAGAAAACAATTCTTTTTCCTAACTGTCGCAAACTTGACATTCTTCTTGCAATGAATCAAGAGAGTGCAGATAAATTCAGTGGAAAGGTAAAGGAAAGAGGCTTTTTTGTAGTTGATTCTACTTTCGTAGATCAGCTTCCAGAGGGTAAGGTTTATGAATTTCCTTTTACTGAAAAAAGTATTGAGGTTTTCGGACAGAAAATAGTAGCTAACTTAATGGCTATGGGTATGTTCGCTGCACTCAGTAGATTTTTTAAACTTGAAATATGGACTGAAGCGATAAAAAGGTCAGTTCCTGTAGCATTCCTTGATCTTAACCTACAGGCATTTGAGTTTGGTCATCGGGAGGGTCGCGAGATTCTTCATATGGAAGAGGGAAGGATTCCTGTAACCTGGGACAGGAAGCAACCTGTTCCCAAAGCTATCAGGGACAAATTTTCAAGGTAATTTATAAGTAAATATGTTGTCCTCCCAGAGTTCGCATCTTTGGGAGGATACATATATTGACTTATTATAGGATATACGCTATTTTCGGTTGTGCTTTGAAATGCGTAATTATGCGCGATCCGGTGTTGTCCGGAAAACAGGAGGGATACAAATGAAATCAATTCTTACAGTGCTGATGGTTCTTTTTTTATCAGCTACGGTAGCCAGTGCGCTTCCATCTTATTGGGGCCTTAAAGGGCTTAATAATGTTGTAGATGCTCAGCCTATCGAAACTAACCAGTACTCTATTGGGCTTTTCACTCATATGGGTATTAGTAACGATGACAGAACAGCCACTCTTGATGGTTCTTCTTTCACAGTCGAAGACAAAGAGTACGATGCCACTGGCCATTTTGCTTTTGGTTATGGCATAAATGAAATGGTAGAAATGGCCGGTCGCGTAAGCTACTGGTGGAATGGTTACAAACGTGACCTTACAAATGACGCCAGAGGCAATGCTGGTGCTGGCGAATGGGAAAGCGACGATGCTTTGAACGAAGCAGTTCTTTCTCTTAAAGTGTCCTTCAACCCAACTGACGATGGTCAGTTCTGGTTAGGCTTCATGCCATCTGTAGGTTTCTCTGTAAGCAGTGGCGATAATGACTATGTAACAATGTACGATTCAGGTACTGATGGTATCTGGCACCTTGATGATCCTATGTTCGAGATGAGACGCGCCATGCTCGGAACTGGCAAGCTCAACTTCGGTGGAGACATTCTTGCATCATACAACGCAGACTTTGGTCTTGGCGTTCATGTAAATGCTGGATTTCATCGCTACTCACAGCAGTTTGATTATGCAGACCGTAGATTCAATTCTACCGGTGGCGTAGTTGCAACTGACGATGTTGAACTCACAGTTGATGACAATGTTATTCGTGTTGCAGCTGGTGTTGAATATCAGACAGGCATCGCTACACCTTTTGTTGAAGTAGTTTATAACAGATATCTTGATCGCACAGAAGAATCTGGTAATGGCGAAAGATATGACGAAACTGCAATGCTTGACGGTGGTTTCAGATTTACTTCTCCTTACGGAATAGCTCTTGATCTTACAGGTTCAATGGCTCTTACTTCTTTCGATCCTGAATGGTCAGATCTTGGTCACAGCATTTATCAGTCAGGTACAACACCTACTGATGAACAGCGTATCCAGAGAAGCCCATTCCCAGGTGGATATCCTGCAGAATACGGTTTTGGACTTAACCTTATTTTCTCATCGGTTCTTCTTGAAAAACCAGTTGATGGTACACTTAGTGGTATCGTAACAGATGAAGAAACTGGCGAAGCTATTACTGCTGAAGTAAGTTTCCCAGCTTCCTCAATTCTTCCACAGACAACAGTAGACGGTTTCTACTCAGTAAAACTTCTTGCTGGCTCAGTTCCTATCAGTGTTCAGGCAGATGGTTATCTTCCTTTCTCTGAAACAGTAGTTATTGTTGCCGGTGAAGATCACGCTTTTGACGTAACTCTTGCACCAGTTCCAGATAATGGAATTCTTACAGGTACAGTTACTGATGCAGATACTGATGAAATCATCGTTGGTGCTTCAATAATCGTTGATGGTCTTCCAGAGGGTATTCAGGGAACAACTACTACAAACGCTAGTGGTGTTTACTCAATTACTCTTCCTGAAGGCAACTGGACTGTTAGAGTTGAAGCCACAGATTATCTTAATGTTGTAAAAGTACAGGTTATGGCACCTGAAGTAACAACAATGTTTGATGTAGAGATGCGTCCAGCACTTGTTGAAGGACAGGTTCTTAGCTTCAATAACATCTACTTCGCAAGCGGTAGTGCTGACATTAAACCAGAGAGCTTCAGTGTTCTTGATGGTGTAGCTCAGGTACTTATTGATAACGCAGGCGTTCGTGTTCGCATCGCAGGTCACACAGACAGTGATGGCAGTGCTAGTTACAACCAGGGCCTTAGTGAACGCAGAGCAAACTCCGTACTTGACTATCTTGTACGCAAGGGTGTTCCAGCAACCACACTGACAGCCATTGGTTATGGTGAAGAGAACCCAATAGTTCCTAACACCAATGCTTCTAACAAAGCCGAGAACAGACGCATTGAATTTACAGTGCTTGGTGTTGCAATTTAGTAACATCTGATTTGTTCTGATTTTATAAAGGGGGCGGGTTTATCCCGCCCCCTTTTTCTATGCTAGAAACTGTAATTGAAAAAGAACTTGCTGAAGTAATGATTAAGATGACGGAGAAGTTAAAGGAGATAAAAAGATGAATAAAACAGATATTGAAAAAAAACACTACCAAACATTCGATAAAATAAAAATGATTGATGACGAAGGTAGGGAGTTCTGGACTGCAAGAGGTCTTTCGAAAATATTGGGTTACTCAGAATACAGGCACTTTCTTCCGGTTGTTGGAAAGGCAAAAGAAGCAGTAGAAAACAGTCAGCAAACAGTAACAGACCATTTCGAGGACTTCCTCGATATGGTTGAAATCGGTTCGGGTGCAAAGCGGAAATTAAAGAATATAAGACTATCCCGATATGCTTGCTATTTGATAGTGCAAAATGCTGATCCAGGAAAATCAGTAGTGGCAAATGGTCAAACCTACTTTGCTATACAGACTAGACGGCAGGAACTAAATGATGATGAGCAGTTTCAAAAACTGAAAGAAGAAGAGAAACGTCTTTTTCTGCGCAATGAAGTTCGAGAACACAATAAGCATTTGGTAAAAGCTGCCCAGGTTGCAGGCGTAGAAACCAGAATTGATTTTGCTATCTTTCAGAATCATGGATACAGAGGTTTGTATGGAGGAATGGATTCTAAAGCAATTCATAAACACAAAGGTTTGCAAAAGAATCAGAGAATTCTTGACAGTATGGGAAGTACGGAATTAGCAGCAAACTTGTTTCGTGCCACGCAGACTGAGGAAAAACTTAAGAGAGATGAAATCAAGGGGAAGAGAAAGGCAAACGAAACTCACTTTGAAGTTGGCAAGAAAGTGAGAGAAACTATTGAAGAATTGGGTGGAACAATGCCGGAGGATCTTCCAACCCCGGAAGAAGACTTGAAGAAGCTTGAGAGAAGAATGAAGTCAGGGAGGAAGAGAAGTAGTACTATCAAATCAGTTTAACTAAGCAGATAGAATTTAGTGATTGGTATGCTCATTATAAATCCTTTTTTGTATTACACGAATCCCAGGAGCGTGGCCGAGTGAGTAACAACGCCTGAAGCAGAGCACTCCCCTGCGTAGCATGGGAATACAACATCGGCATTAGCTACCACACAGACGGCTACAATCTTTACTGATTATTGTCAAATAGCGGTGCTATTTCGTGCTACCGCTCGGGGTGCTCTGAGTATAACTTGCTTTTCGGCGATAGGAAGACTCTTGAAATTGCTGTTTATCCTGATTATTCAGTTGTGGAGAAGGCTTCAAATGGAGACCAGAATTTAGTTGATCCCCCAGTAAGGCTGGAGGATCATCAATAAGAACAGCTGATTCACATTTAAGAGTTTTATGTTAGATTTTTAGAAAGTGAATTCCCCAGGCAGCTGAATCATAATCTTCTTCTGTCTGGTCCTCGAATGTATCTGCATCAATTACGTCAACAGCAATTCTCTGGTGATGTCCTGTGTATTCAACATACCATTCATAAGAAAAAATTCCATCTTCAGCTACTTCATCTCCATAAAGACCATTGTCGTACATGATATGCCTAGAGTGCCCTGAAAGAGGCCCATGAGCCACCACAAAGTATTCTGGCTCATAGACAGGGTTAAGATGATCGATTGTTGTTTCCATTCGTATAAAATCGCCCTCAGAAAGCACTGGAAGTTCTGAATCAATTTTGTAGAAATCGGAAGGATCTGTACATTCCCAGATAAGTTCATCATTCTTATATAATCTCATGGAAGTAATGAATACTTCCTGTTCTTCATTGGCTAACATGTGCTCAGAGGGTGTGGCAGAAATTATTCTCCAACCACCGAAAGAAGTTTCATTTACATTTTTCTCCACAATGAATTTTGTATATCTTATGGCAGAAATTTGTTTTGTTCCTGGAATAAATTCACCATCCCACAAAGTATCAATAATTAACTCGGCAGAAAGCCTACTGATTACGGTGACTGTGCAGATACCGGTAGAAACTTCTCCTCCAATTAGAATTTCAGCAGTAGGTTCGTTTAGAAGTTGTCTGTACCAGTATTCAGGACGAGTTACCTCTTCAGTTCCCTTGCCGTCTTCTTCTAAATCTCCTATCCCATTAAGATTTGCAACTTGTGAAAGGTTTGATTGTTTCAGAAGCTCTGTAATGTAGTCTTCATCGGTTAACTCTGGTGATTCAACACATCCTGATATAAAAATACTTACAATCAAGCAAATTGATATGGTTAGCTTTTTCATCATAACCTCCTGTTTTTTGCCAGGTTATTCCGGCAATGAAGTATAGAGGGTAAGTGTAATCCTATTGTTAAAGAAATGTAACAAGTTATGTAGATGATAAATTGTAAGAATGGCATAGTGGAGCAGAATTTACAAGCGTAATAAGGTTCTGAAAAATATATGTACTAGAGAAAATTTCAGAATTGTTTCCTTAACCAAGCCCTAAAACATCAAGATTCCATAGTTCTTCAAGTTTTGGGTCAGCAAAGAATATCAGATGAGGCGCCTGTGAGTACAAAGCACTTAATTGGGAAAGGTCGTAAGTTCCTTTAAGAAGCAGACCTATGTTGCCACCTGGAAGAGTTGTAACAGAGTTAGAAAGTATAGTGGTCGTTGTCAATTCTGAGCACTCAGTTAACCATTGTATGTTGGTAGATTCAGCCATGATTACAGCAAGCCTTACAAGCCCTGGAGAGTCATAAATTTCAGCTTTGGCTTTTGTGTAACATTCTGGTTCTTCAATTTCTTGAATGATTTCAATCAGATCAAGAGGAAATATTTTTTCCGATTGAATGATAATATCCAAGGGGCAGTACGGGTCTTGATTTCTTCGTTCTTTTATCTTGGTTAGTATAACCTGTCGGTGAAACCACGGGTCTTTTGTATTTATTCGTAATACGCCGTGCCGCGTGGAGGGGGATGTTTTGAGTTGTTTATTTTCCGGAACAAAAATTTCCATTCCTGGAAATGAATCTGATAACATTGGTCTAGGTGGAGGATCCGCATCATACCCAAGAATATCAGATACATTTTCACGAACCAATAGAAGATCTTTTATTGAATATTCACCTGATTGTGTCAGAGAGTATGGCGGTTTGTCTTGAAATGATATTCCCAGCTTGGCCGAATTCAACCTTAGTTCTGTACCGGGAAGTACTGAGAGGCAAAAAGTTTGAACCTGATCATGTAAATTTTTATCTACTAGCTCCGTGGCAGCTAATTGAATGTTTTTTGGATCATCCCCAGGAAGACCAAGAATAAGGTCAATTATGGGTGTTATGCCACTGTCTTTTAGCAATGAAGCCCCTCGAATAATTGAATCTGGATTTCCACCGCGACCTATAGACTTAAGAACTTCTTTACTCATCGTTTGAAGTCCAACTTCAAGGCTACTAAAACCAGCTAGAGCTAAAGAATCCGGTATGGATGCTGAATAGATTAAATCACTTCTTACTTCAGCAAAACACGACATTTCAAACTGAGACATACCGTTAAGAAGTTGTGGAAGATCAAGTCTGCTATTGAAGGTAGGGTCAAGAAACACAAGCTCTTCCACACCCATTTCGTGTAATTTTCTTATTTTCTTTAGAACAGTTTCAGCAGGGGTTATTCGTGGTATTGGTGAGGTTCTTCTGTATGCACAGTAAGAGCACAAACACTGACAACCTCGCTGTGTTTCAATATGAACAGAACCGCCTTCTTTTGGAGTTAGATGCCCTGTATGGTATGGGTCAGGCCAGAAGTCTGGGGGATTGGTATCAATAACTGGCCCAAGTAATCGCGTTCCTGTGGATAGTATTTTTTTAAGGTCTTGTGGGTTTAGAACCTCTTTTGCAAATGATTCACCTTCTCCTGCAATGAACAGGTCAATTGAAGATTCATTTAAAAGCTTTTCATTGTCACTTGTAACCTCAGGACCTCCTGCAATAATAAGCAGGTTTGGATTCCACTGTTTTAGTTCACGAAGCAGGTGAAGGGTTCTATCTCGGTTCCAGAGATAAAGAGTTACCCCTAGAAGAACAGGATTTCGTTTTTTGATTTCCTCTAATAGAGTCATATCACCTAAGGTATTCAGTAGGTTTTCTGGAAAAATAGAATTTAAAGGTAAATCTGCAGCAGCAGCTAATAATGCAGGAGCCAGAGCTATGTTTCCTGTGGGCTCCCAGGCGGTGGATGGGTGAAGTGGTAATTGGATAAGCTGAACGTCAAACATTATTTACACCTATAGAGTGGTTGAGGTAAAACCAAAAACAATAAGAAAATATAGAATTAAAAAGGAGAGTGACCAAAGCAGGTGAGCCCTAGTATGATGCCCCCTGTAATTGGGTATGCGGCACAGGAAAAAACCAGAATATTGCAGAATTATAGAAATCAGGAAAAATAGTGGTAAAGTTGAAACCCCTAAAAGTAGAAAAAGGGTGATAGTACATACCGTGCCGGTAAACAAAGAGAATCTGGAAAATTTGTATGCCCATTCTTCCGAGTTAACTAGGGGAGGGAATTTATTGTACAGTTTGCTGGATTCCTTTGAAAATAGTCGCACGGCATACGAAATAGAAAATGTGGTAGACATAGCAGTAAGAATACCAAAAAGTATACCGCTAGCAAGGGTTGTTACAGTGAGCGGGTTTAGTTGAAAAATATGAAGATTTTCCTTTAAAGGAATTAACAATATAGATAAGATGAAAAATATTTCTACAAGTTGCAGAACGCCTAAGACAGACCATCTCCTGAGAATTCGTCTACCAAATAGTCTTGCAATCTGAAGACCCACAAGGATTGAAGCTAATTGACCATGACCGATTTTTACGTTGCCAGCTGGAGTGGAAAGAAGGATACCGAACAATAGTAATTCGAATAATCTTACAAGGTCGAATCGGTCAAAGTTACTTTGAATAAAATCGTTTTTTGACGGTTTGGAATGCAATCTACCAGACTTGCCCAAGTGTCGATGAAACAACTCTTCTAATAGAAACAAAGCTAGCACTAACAGACAAATAAGTTTATACATGTTCAGGATCCTTTACGGTAAATAACATAAAACCACCGGTTATGAAAAATATAGATATTGCAACAATAGAATTTCTTGTGCTTCCTGTAAGGTCTCCGATTATTGCAAACAACAGAGGACCAAGAATGCTGGCAAATCTAGAAGAAATAGAGAAAAAACCAAAATACTCGGACGCATGTTCCTTTGGTATAAGCACCGAGTAGAATGAACGGCTAATTGCTTGAACTCCTCCTTGCAAGAGTCCTACTGCCCCGGCCAGAATCCAGAATTGCCAGGCCTCGGTCATTCGCCAAGCGTAAAATACAATGAGTGTATAAGCGGATATGCCACCCAATAGGGATTTTTTAGCACCTATTCTTGTGGCAAGTTTACCGTAATAGATTGAACCGGGAAACCCGATGAATTGAGTAAGTAGAAGAGCTCCTATTAAGTGGCCACTGGTAAGACCTAGCTCTGCTTTTCCAAAAACAGTAGCCATCATTATTATTGTTTGGATACCGTCATTGTAAAGAAGAAATGAAATAAGAAATCGGAAAGCATTTTTGTGCTGCCGTATGCTTTTGAAAGTAGTAGAAAGAGATTTTAACCCTTTGAGAAAAGAGTGTCTGAATTTCGAGTTGGAAGAAGCTGCGGCTTCAGGTACCCTTTTAAACAATGGGATAGAGAACAAAGCCCACCAAACTGCCACTGTGAGAAAACTTAGTTTAACTGCCATGGAGCCTTCGGGAATTCCGAAGAAACTAGGTTTTTTTATCATTAGGAGATTCAAAGCCAGAAGTAAGCCGCCACCAAGATAACCCATGGCAAACCCTTTGGAACTTATCAAGTTGCGTCTCTCAGGTGGAGTTACATAAACAAGCAGGGAATTGTAAAACACATTTGCGCCGGCAAAACCAATTTGACCAAGAATAACAATTGCTAAAGTGAAACCCACCAACCCTGGCCCGCTGAAATATAGAAGGGCAGAAGAAATCACACCAACTGCTGTCATTATGCCAAGGAAGAGTTTTCTTTTTCCTCCTGCATCGGCAACTGCACCAAAAACAGGGGCGGCAATAGCTACAAAAAAAGCAGCCAGTGACATTGCGTAACCCCACAATGACTGTGAATTACTTGTAAAACTGAAACTGGCCATATTAACAGTGACGACACCTGAACCTGCAATTGTGCCTATGAAATAAACAGGAAGAACTGCTGCAATAATTGTTGTAACGAAAGAGGAATTAGCCCAATCGTAAAGACACCACGCCTTTTCAGCAGGACTATATTTTGAGCTCATTGATTCTCCAATCGTCTGTATTTACGAAACATAACCAATAGATTTGTGTTCGGCACTTCCTTCCGGCGGTTAAGTCTGGTATTATTCGTGGTTCCTAAAAAAATAAACAGATACAAATGAGGGGTGAAAATATGTTTCTGTTGGATAGTCTCAACAGTTTGCTTTCTAGAAAAAATTCGGCTGTAAAGAAGAATATTTCCAGAGAGGAGATGATAAAGGCTGCTGTAGATCGTCGTGAAGTTTTAGTAATGAAATGCGGGGCTCTTGCTACCTGGACAAAACCAGAGTCAACAGGTAGAAGTCCAAAAGACACAGTAATTGTGAAACGCGAGAGTAGCCAAGGAACCATTGACTGGACCAGTCCAAACAATCTACCGGTGAATGAAGAAACCTTTGACATGGCCTGGGCAGACATTCTTGAAGTTTTTGACAAGTCAGATGAGCTTTTCATTACTGATCGTCTTATTGGTGCTGATCCGAAATACGCTTTACCTGTCAGGGTTGTTGCCGACAAGGCTCTCACAGTGTTATTCACCGATAATATGTTTCGCCCATGGACAGAAGAAGCTGCCAAGCTTTCTATTTTCAAAGACAGAGGATTTACTCTTGTGGCCTCTCCTGATAATAAACTCGATCACACAAAGTACAAAGGCAAGCTCCGCGAAAATCCGAATTCAAAACATACATCTAATATGATAGTGGGTATGGATCTTGATCGGAATTTAGGTATTGTTTATGGAAGTGCTTATTGTGGAAGTATTAAAAAACTCATGTTCACTGTTATGAATTATCTGTTACCTGCTGAGTGTATTCTTCCAATCCACTGCAGTGCCAACGAGGGTACTGATGGTGATTGTGCTCTTTTGCTTGGTCTTTCCGGTACAGGTAAAACCACTCTTAGTGCAGATCCATCAAGGGCTCTTCTTGGTGATGATGAACATGGTTGGAGTGATGATGGTGTTGCTAACTTCGAGAACGGATGTTATGCAAAACTTATAGATTTGAGTAAAGACAAAGAACCTGAAATTTATTCAGCATGTTTTCATGACGATGATTTCCTTAATCATGGCTCAATTATTGAAAATGCGATGGTTTATCCAAATGGTGATTTTGATCTGTTTGATGATGCATTTACGCCAAACAGTCGCGGCTCTTACCCGCTTAAATATCTTACGAATATCAAAGAATCATCTGTTTCCGGCCACCCAAAGACGATTCTATTTCTTACTGCAGATGCCAACAGCGTAATTCCTCCAGTTTCAAAACTCACAAGGGAGCAGGCTATGCTTTGGTTCCTTATGGGTTATACCAGCAAGCTTGCCGGTACGGAAACTGGCATAAAGGAACCTGTAAGTACATTTTCCAGATTCTTTGGACAGCCTTTTATGCCAAGAGTTCCAGAGGCGTATACTGATCTTCTTGGAAAAAAGATGGACGAACATGGTACTCAGGTATACTTGATAAATACAGGTTGGACCGGTGGTCCATACGGCACCGGGCATAGAATGGACCTTCCTTTAACCAGAAAAATGGTAGAGGCATGTCTTTCAGGAACTATTGAACAGTCTGAAATGAAAAGGGATCCCTTTTTCAAGGTTCTTGTTCCGCTTTCTTGTCCAGGCATAGAAGATAGTTCGATTCTTGATCCTGGTAATACCTGGGAAGATAGGTCAGACTATGAAGCAAGAGCAAAAACTCTTGCTGATGAGTTTGCGGCTTATTTCAAAAAAGCCTATGGCAACCAGAATATTGGTGAAGATATCGCTGCGGAGTGCCCTGGGATTTAGTATTTTTTTCAAATTGCCCTTGGCCTTTAGAGCCGAGGGCTTTTTTTTGATCAAACATGGAATGTGTCGCGATAAACGGCTATAAATATTCTTAGAAATTGAATATTAGTATGTTTAATATGCGTCAAGGCTATTTATGCTATTGCTTCTTATTTCTTTTTTCTATAGATTTGTTATGTAGGAAGTTGGGGAACTTTCTTTTTATCAAACTTTGGAGGGGAAATGAAATTTTTGTCTATTTTTCTGTTGCTTTCTTTGTTAGCAGGTTCTGCAGTTGCATTGCCTTCTTATTCCGGTTTAAGAGGGCTTAACAGAACTGTTGATGCCAGAACAGCTGATACCGGTCTTTTGTCAATTGGTTTATTTTCTTTTCTTGGAATTTCGCCAGATGAAAGAAAAGCTATTCTTCAGTCTGAAGAAGTTGAAGTAACTGATGTTGAATACAGTGGAACCGGTTACATCACACTTGGGTACGGTATTAATGATCACTTTGAGCTTGGCACAAGAGTTTCTTATCTTTTAAACCAGATTAAAAGAGAAAATGTTAATAACAGGTTGAACACTTCAGGTGACTGGAACGGTGATGATGGATTCAGTGAAGCGGGTTTGTTCCTGAAGTATACTTTTAATCCCCAGGCAGAAAAAATCTGGTATGGTTTTATGCCATGGGCTCAATTCTCTATTTATAATGGTGGAGATAATAATTTTGTTTACAATGGTGATGAATGGGATGGAATCTGGAATACAGATCAACCAATGTTTCAGATGAGACGACCAATGATGAATTCAGGTGATTTTAGTTTTGGTGCAGACTTCCTCACCACAGTTAAGCTTGATGCTGTGACAATTCATGGAAATCTTGGTTATCACTATTACAAACAGGATTTTGTATTTACCGATAACAGATATGATGCGTTGCATTTTGTGATTGCTTCTGAAGACCTGAACATTGAAGTCACAGATCCAGTACTTAGTTTTGTTACCGGTATTGAGTATCCAATGAATAAGGCAACTCTTTTTGCAGAACTCGAGTGGAGACATTTCTTGAATCGTGAATTTGAAGAGGGCGACGGTCAGCGATTTGATGATTGTATCCAGATAATTCCAGGAGCCAGATTTGCTTTTGATTCAGGATTCGCCATGGATGTCACAGGTTCTTATGCTATTTCATCCTTCGACCCTGAGTACAATGATATGGGTCACAGATATTATCAGCAGGATATAAGTCAGACAGATGAAGAGCGTGCCAGGTATGCTCCATTCCCAGGTGGGTATGCTCCTAAGTACGGTGTAGGTGTAAATTTGATGTATTCAGCAAATGTATTACCTAATCCGTCAATTTTGACTGGAACGGTTACAGATGCTGCTTCCGGTGATAATGTTAATGCTACTATATCTTTTCCAGGTTCCGATGTTGATAATGTAAATTCTACATCAGGAGTTTATACAGTTCAGCTGGAACAAGGTACTTACACTATTCTTGTGGTGGCCGATGGTTACATCCCAGTGAGTGAAACAGTTGAAATTACATCAGGAGAAAATCTTACAAAAGATTTCGCTCTTCATACTGTGATGGGTACAGTTGTTGGAACCGTTACTGATGCAGGTAATGGAATTGGACTTGAAGCTCTTGTTGCAGTATCTGCAAGTGAAAAGACAACTACGGATCTTGGCGGTGAGTATTCAATAGAGCGTCCTGCTGGAACAATTACCCTTCTTGTTTCTGCAGATGGTTATGCAAATCAGTCAAGAACTGTTGAAATAATTTCAGGAGAATCTGTTGTACAGGACATTCAGTTAAGTATTGAGCTTAGTTTTGAGAATGTTTATTTTGATGTGGCAAGCTTTATAATCAGACCTGACGCTGAGCAAATTCTTAACAGAGTAGCTCAGATGTTGATTAGCAACCCTGGTGTTTCAGTTATGATAACAGGAAATACCGATTCAGACGGTTCACCAGAATACAATCAAGAACTGGCTGGCAACCGTGCAGAGGCCGTAAGAGCTTATCTTATTTCAAGAGGTGTTAGTGAGCAATCACTTTCCACCGTGGGTTATGGAGAAGAAAGACCGGTAGCACCAAATAGTTCTGATGAAAATAAGGCGCTTAACAGAAGAAGCGAATTTACAATATTGGCTGCTCCTATTCAGTAGTAGTAATTTCTGAAAAAAGGGGCAGGGAAACCTGCCCTTTTCTTGTAAAATCATGGAGGGCGAAAATGTCTCTTTTACTGTTTGCTTTTTTATCCACATTTTCTATTGCCGCTTATGACTCTGAAACGGAAGAATGGGGTGTAGCTGTGGCGTCTTGTGTGCCATTTGCATATCATTCGGTGGCCTGGGCAGAGGCAAACGCAGGAGCTATTGCCACTCAATCATGGACAAATCATTTTTATGCAACTGAAGGCCTGCCTCTTCTTGCAGAAGGCATAACTGCGGATTCAGTTTTACAGATTCTTGTTTCTTCAGACTCTCTTCGAGAGCAGAGGCAGTTGGGCATTGTTGATGTATATGGCAATACTGCATCTTTCACAGGTGAACAGTGCATGGATTGGGCTGGCAGCATTCAAGGTGAAGGATATACCATACAGGGAAATCTTCTTACAGGGTCAGAGGTTATAGAAGTAATGGAACTCGCTTTTCTTCTAACGGAAGGTTATCCGCTAGCTGAAAGGCTTTATGCGGCTCTGGTTG
>JAOZUR010000034.1 GCA_029938555.1 Candidatus Sabulitectum sp.
AGAATAGTACGGAATTGGATAGATTGACATAACCATGAAATGGTGTTACGATGAACTGTTGTCAAATAAATTGCCAACAAAAATGGAAGGGTTTTTATGAAAATTATATTGATTCTTATTGTGCTTACTACTTTTGCTTTTGCTTCAGACAATGGTTGTACTGATACAGGTATCAGCAGCAATCCACCTGTTTCAGGCTCAAATAGTGTTACCTTAACTGTTATCAATGACTGGGTACAGACAAATCAGGTTCTTGGTTTAGACGTTTGGGAAGATGGAACAGATGTTTATGTTCTGGGTACCGACAGAACCAATCAGCAAGTACTGGCCTATGAAGATGGAGCTATAGCCGCTGTATTACCTCTTTACGCTACAAATACTAATTGCTTCGGTATTGCATTTAACAACAATGTAGATACTGAAGTTTATCACACAAATGACTGGGTTTTGTCTGATCTCTACTACACAGAAGACTTCGGATCAAATTGGGCAACTATCACCAACCCTGCAGGATCTTCTGGCAGAGGAATGGATTTTGACGGTACCGATTATTGGTCAACAAATGCTGACGGTGGTGGCATCTGGCGCTTCCAGCCCGGCGCAGCCCAGGAAAATCTTTCTATACCAGAAGTACCAACTCAACCCAGTGGTTTAGCTGTATTCCCTTACAATGGGAATATTGGTATAGCCATAACAACTTACAATACTCACAATATCTATTTTTATCAGTGGGATGGCTCTAGTTTAGATTACATGGCAGCAACTGCATGTCCTGTAGCAGTAAGTTCATCTGCTGGCCTCGCATATTCGGAAACTGATGGATGTCTTTATTGGAGTTACTCAGACGGTTCAAACTATCATCTTACACAGCTGTCTATGAGTATTACAGCACTTCAGCGTTCAAGCTGGGGTTCAATTAAAGCAAGCTTCTAAAACTCTTGTTGATCAGAAACGGGAAGGTTAACCGCCTTCCCGTTTTCATATTCTATTCTTTATAAGATGCTTGTTGTATCTGAAATAAAAAGCAATTATCTTATTGTATGAAGATTCCGAACAAATTTAACTTTCAAAGGAGATTAAAGTGAAATTACTTTTAATTCTAAGTCTTGTTACTGTTGCCTTTGCCAACAATTTCGGCTATACTGAGATTAGTGCGCCAATTAACCCGGTTTTCCCAGAAACTGATGCTATAGACATTTCTATCATTAACGATTGGACTCTGGCAGATGCTGCCCTTGGTTTAGATGTTCTTGAGGGTCCTGGTGCTTTTATTCTCTGGGCATCAGACCCTATTAATAATCATATGCAGGCATACGATCCGGAAAATGCCGATAAACTAATGGCTATTTCTTTCTATGCACAAAATTCCAATTGTTTTGGCGTGGTTTGTAACAATAACCCAGATACTGATACATATTATACAAATGACTGGATTGATGATGTTCTTTACCATACTGAAGACTTCGGCAGTAGTTGGACTACTGTAACAAATCCAGCTGCAAACAATGCAAGAGGCATGGACTTTGACGGCACTGATTATTGGGCAACAAACGGTACTTCCGGAGGCATCTGGCGCTTCCAACCGGGTGTTGGCCAGGAACACATATCCACTCCTGAAGTTACAGGTCAGCCAAGCGGGCTTGCTGTATTTCCCAGAGGGGCAAATCTTGGTATAGCCATCACCACATACACAAACCTTATGTTTTTCTATGAATGGAATGGCTCAACTATATCTTATATTGGCAGCACCTCATGTATTCCAGACTGCCAGTACTCAATGGGTTTAACCTATGCCACAACAACTGATACTTTTTTCTGGACTTATGTTCACAACTCAAACGATTATCATCTTGTTGAATTTTCAATGGAAATCACTTCTCTTCAACGCTCAAGCTGGGGTTCAATCAAAGCTAGTTTTTAATTAACCTTCAGGCGGGGCATTTGCCCCGCCTCTTTTTTTTTCCTCAAAAAATGAATATCTTGTTGCATCATTACAAAGGAGAAAAACCATGAAAACTTATCCAGCGATCCATGATCCAGGTTCCATAGAGCTTCTTTTTAAAAACATCAGAGCAAAAGGAAAACCTGACAAAATAACCACAAACTACTTGGCCACAATTGGTTTTCGTAGGCAGCCTGACGTAAAACTCCTTGAACTTCTGTTCTTTCTGGGATTTATTGATAACGCTCTATCCCCTACAGATAAATGGGGAGATATCCAAAACATCACAGACAGCAAATTCAAAGATATTCTTTCACCTGCGATTTCTAAAGCTTATGAAAAAGTTTTTCAACATCAAGCTGAAATGAAAACCAAAGACAGTAAAGTTCTCATGACCTTTTTCAAGAATGAAACAGGAGTTTCCGATACTGAATCAGCATATATGGTTATGACTCTTCAGGTTCTTATAGATATTGCAGGTTTTGAAGAAGATTCAAAAAGCGACGGTAACAATCTAACTGTTCCTGCCACAAAACAGGAAGAGATACAGAGTAAATCAATAAAAACCAAACCTGATGTCACCGACGAGCCCGCCCCTGGAATTGGATTACCAGGAGGGATTTCCTTAAACATAACAATACCAGCTGAAGCCATGGATGCTGAAATGTTGGGTATGATTAAGAAACTATTACGCAAAGCTTTATAGGTAAAAAAGGCCGCCGATTTCTCGGCGGCCTTTTTGTTAGATGTAAATAGCTTTTTCAGCCCGTGTCACAGCCAGAAGATCCGCTTCAAATGGCCTTAAGTCTTCAGATATCTCTATTGATTCCATTGGAGTAGCCATACTTAAACTGTTTTCACTTTTCCATCTACGGGCTTGCTCTATGACAAGAAGAGCCTTGTTTCCCTGTTCCAGAGCCACCTTGTCCATAAAACCCGGTTCTGGCCAGGGAGCTATGTGAATACTTTCATGAAGTTCTAAAGGTTTACATATCTCAAGATACAACTCTTCAGTTATGTGAACCATGATAGGAGCAAACAATCTCAGTACAGTATACAATGCAGTGTAAAGTGTGTACTGAGCAGCAGCTCTTTCATCAGGGTCTTCACCGTAAAGACGATTTTTCGAAATTTCAAGGTAGTTGTCGCAAAGAGCTTTCCAGAAAAATGTTTCTGTTTCACGCATGCATACCGAGTACTCATACTGTAACATGCCTGATGTTGCTTTTTCCACCGTTTCTGTGAGTCTGCTTAATAACCATTTATCAAAAGGAAGCAACTCTACTTTTTTCGCTGGATCAAACCCTTCAAGTCTGCCTTCAGCAAACTTTGAAGCATTCCACAACTTGGTTACAAGCCTGCGGCCATCCCCCAGTACATCCTTACTAAAAACCACATCTGTACCAAGCTTAGAAGAACATGCCCAGTATCGAAGTTCATCTGCCGAGAACTGCTTCAGTGCTGCAATAGGATCACCGGCTACATTACCTTTGCTCTTTGACATCTTCTGGCGATCAGGATTCAAAGAATGGCCGGAAATCATCACATCCTGCCACGGAATAGTGTTCTCATGAAGAAGTGCTTTAGCAATGGTGTAAAACGCCCATGTTCTGATTATATCATGAGCCTGAGGTCTTAACGCCATAGGGAAAATCTTCTCACGCTGATCAGGTTCACCCCACTTCATATTGATCTGTGGGGTAAGAGAGCTGGTTGCCCAGGTATCCATTACGTCGCTTTCAGGTACAAATTCTGCGCAGCCACAGCTTGGGCATGGTTTGCCTGGCGAATCAACCAGAGGATCCACTGGAAGGGCGGATTCATCGGCAAATATGGGAGTTCCACATTTATCGCAGAACCAAACAGGAAATGGCACTCCATAAAAACGCTGCCTGGATATGCACCAATCCCACTTCAGATTTTCAACCCAGTGATCATATCTTACTTTAAAATGAGCTGGGTACCAGTTGATACGATTACCCATTTCTATCAATTCTTCTTTTTTATCTAAAACTTTGATGAACCACTGACGATTTACAAGATACTCAAGAGGTGTGCCACAGCGTTCATGAACATTCACAGCATGAGAAATATCTTTTCCGCCCTTGCTGTAACCCTCTTCTATAAGCTTTTCTACAATAACCTTACGAGCTTTTTTCCAGTACATTCCTTGAAGGAAATCCGTTGTTTCATTCATGTGTCCACGGTTATCAAGAATTATTCTTAAATCAAGATTGTGTTCACCCCACCACTCAATATCAGTAGTGTCACCAAAAGTACAACACATAACAGCACCGGAACCCTTTTCGATATCTACCTTCTCGTCAACTTTTATCTCAACCTCACGGTTAAACAAAGGAACCTTTACCTTGTGACCCACAAGATGTTTCCACCTGGAATCTTCTGGATTAACAAAAACTGCAACGCAAGCTGGAATTAACTCAGGGCGGGTTGTGGCAATGGGAATAACTCCACTTCCATCAGCAAGTTTGAATTCCAAATCATGGAAAAAACTTGGAAAGTCCTTGTCCTCCGTTTCTGCCTGTGCAACAGCTGTCTGGCATTCCGGACACCACAAAGTAGGAGCTTCTTTTCTATATACCCTGTCTTTGTTAATCAAATCAAGAAACGAGCGCTGACTCACCCTCTGTACCCACGGGTCAATGGTGGTATACATCAAAGACCAGTCACAGCTAAAACCAAAACTGTTCCATAAATCTCTGAACTGTACCTCAGCATCTTTTGCTACTTCAAGGCAGAGTTTTACGAACTCACCACGGGTTAGATCCTGTGCTTTTACCTTTTTCACTTTTTCTGTGAATCGTTCACTGGGCAGGCCGTTATCATCAAAGCAGAACGGATAAAAAACTTCCTTGCCTGTCATTCTCTGGTAACGGGCAAGTACCTCTGCCTGCACGTAACTGAAAATATGACCCATGTGTATCATTCCACTCACCGTTGGTGGTGGTGTATCTATTGCATATACTTCTTTATCTGAATCGGGATTGTATTTATAAATGCCCTCATCTGCCCATTTTTTTTGCAGGCGAGGTTCCGATTCTTTTGCTTTGTATCGTTTCTCAAGTGCCATTATCTTTACTCCTGTCTTGCCAAGTCACCAAGTGATAAATCACCTATGAGAAGCTGTGACATTATCTGTACCAAAGAATCTATTTCTACCCGGATCTGCTCAAGAGTATCTCGATCTCTGATGGTAACCTTACGGTCCTCAAGACTATCAAAATCAAATGTTATGCAGTACGGGGTTCCTATTTCATCGTTTCGCCTGTATCTTTTACCAATAGAACCGGTTACATCAAACAATACTGGCCAGTGTGGTCGAAGAAGGTTCTCTACTTCTTTGGCTTGTTCGCTTAATTTTTTCGACAGTGGAAGAATTGCAATTTTTACCGGTGCCAGCTTTTTGCTAAGCCCCAAAACAACTCTTGTTTTCCCGTCAATTTCTTCCTCGCGATACGCATCAAGAAGAACCATAAGGAAAGTTCTGCCAACTCCTCCAGAAGTTTCTATTACATAAGGTGTAATCTTTTTACCTGTTTCCTTATCAAGAATCTTAAGGTCTTTACCGCTTCCTTCCATCTGGGCAGTAAGATCATAATCTGTTCTGCTGGCAATTCCTTCAAGCTCACCATAACCGTCTCCACCGGCAAATGGGAAACGATATTCTATATCAGTACAACCGGAAGCGTAGTGTGCAAGTTCTTTTTCTTCGTGTGGTCTAAGCCTAAGGTTTTCTTTCTTTATTCCCAACACATCTGTATACCAGTCTATTCTTTTCTGCACCCAGTATTTGTACCATTTTTCCATTTCATCAGGATGTACAAAATACTCCATCTCCATCTGCTCAAATTCACGACTTCTAAAAATAAAGTTACGGACTGTTATTTCATTCCTGAAAGCTTTTCCAAACTGAGCTATTCCAAAAGGAAGGCTTTTTCTGGTGGAAGTAACAATGTTTTGAAACTGAGCAAAAATAGGCTGACAGGTTTCTGGTCTCAGATAAACAACCGAGTTATCATCTTCCAGTGGTCCCATGAAAGTTTTAAACATCAGCCCGAAATTCCTTGGTTCTGTAAGCTCCCCACCACAATTAGGACAAACATTGTTTTCAACATGATCTTCACGAAATCTGCCATGACATTTTTTACAATCAACAAGAGGGTCGTGGAAATTTTTCAAATGCCCTGAGGATTTCCATACATCAGTGTGGGTTATTATTGCAGTATCAACACCTACCACATCTCCCCGTGAGCGAACCATTTCGTGCCACCATAACTCGGTGATATTTCTTTTTAACTCCACACCAAGAGGGCCGTAATCCCATGCTGCCTGAAGTCCACCATGTATTTCCCCAGACTGATAAACAAAACCCAATCTTTTTGATAATGAAACTATTTTTTTCATCAGGTCGTCAGTGGCCTGCATGTAATATCTCCTTCATAACTTTTTCCGACTTTAATAAAAGACGGCGTTCAAGATGAACCTGTGCGTATTCTTTGAGTAACGAATGACACTGAATATAACCACCAGGCCAAAGTTTGACCCTTGCCAAAGATTCTAGACTAGAATTTTCCGCCTTGGCTAAAAAAGTAAGCAAACCTGCTGAAACAGTAAATCCCGATTCACCGCACTCTCCACAAACAACACCTCCACCAGCATGAGACCATAATGTTACTCCAGTTGTGTCAGCACCGCAGGCCACACAAGCCTCAGTTGAAAAACCGAAACCGGAAATTGAAAGTATTTTAACCACACTGCCACAAACAATGGGCCATGGAGATGCTCCTGCTTCAAGTAAAGTAAAAGTTTCTTCCAATAAGCGATAAACAGGGCCGGAAGGTTCATTGCCAAAACTGATTACAGAAAGAAGCCATTCGGTGAACAATCCTGCAGCGGCAAAACTACGAAACTCTGTTCGAAGCTTGTTCCGGTGGAAAATAACAGAAACATCAGTAGCAGTATCCAGTTCTCTGCCTTCCCGGCGGATTAACTGAAATTCACCTTGACTGAATAATTCGATTCTACCTGTAAAATTGCTTTTAGGCCGTAAAGCCCCTCGTACCATAACAGAAATTCGACCAAAATCTAAAGAATAAAGAGTTAGAATCAGCGAAGAATCACTCCATCTGATTCGTCTCAAAACAAAAGCAGGTGTGGATAGCCTCAACCGTTCTCCATGATTCTAGGGCTTACCTTAACAAAAAGGATTCTTTGACCGCTGACTCTTTCAACGGTAAAAGTCCAGTTATCCACAGCATGTGATTCATTTGCTCTTGGGATGTGTCCAAGCTGATGGAAAACAAGACCACCTACAGACTCATAATCTTCATCTTCTTCGAAATCAGTTCCAAGAAGATCATTCAAGTCATCAATAGGTAATCGTGCATCAACCCTGTAAGAGTTATTGCCAAGAGATTTCACAAGAGAAGATTCTGTATCGAACTCATCTCTAATCTCTCCAAAGACCTCTTCAACAATATCTTCCATTGTAACAATACCAGCGGTTCCACCATACTCATCCACAACAACAGCCATGTGAATTCTGTTGGTCTGGAACTCGGTAAAAAGCTCATCAATTCTTTTAAACTCAGGGACAAAATAGGCTTCTCTAAGAAAATCCTCCACCTTAAATGTTCCCTCTGGAGCATCAATGGGCACACCAAGAAGATCTTTGGCATACAAAACACCGGTTATATCATCTATTATTTTTCTGTAAACCGGAATACGGGAATGACCGGCCTTTTTAACCTGATTTACAATGCTACCAATATCATCGCATAATTCGATACTATCCATATCTATCCTTGGAACCATAACTTCACGTACTATTTTATCAGAAAACTCAAGAATTGAATCAACCAGTTCCTGCTCTTTTTCCAGTTCTTCCTGATCTCCTTTTTCCCTGCGCTGCTCAAGCCACATGGTATCTGGAGGAGCATATGCCCAATCATCTGACTCATTATCTTCTGCTCCTAAAAGAATTCTTGCAGGAAGACGGAAGAAAAAAGAAAGTATTTTCATGGGGGCAGAAAACAACTTATCAGCTTTGCCTTCGTTTAGTTGCTGAACAAATACAGGGCTTGCTACTTCAGCAATCAAAAAAGCGAAAAACGCTAAAACTGCTGCAGAAATCCACCTTGGATAAGGAATTTGTGAAGAAATCAGAGTAGCACTAATTCCAATAAGAATAAGACCTGTTACCCGAGCCAACCAAATAGCTCTTAATCTTGTGGCAGCTTCATGTCTTCTATCTGAAGGATCTCGACCAATATCGTTAACTAATTCAGGAATGGCTGTTCTGCAACCATTTGCAGCAGCGGCACAAAGAATCCCACCTGCCAAAAGAAGTAGTTGACCAGGAAGATTCATGCTTCCATCACCACCTTCATACCTTTTCTAACAAGTTCAAAAGTGAGCTGGTTCATTTCTCTGGTCTCCTCCTCTGTGTTGTGGGTATATCCTCTTAGATGCAACCATCCATGATAAAGCCTTTCAAGAACTTCAACAATAGGAGGTGCCATTCGCCCATCAATGTAAACTACACCTTCTGGATTATCATCATCAAGGCTGGATAAATCAAAAGTAAGCACATCAGTTGCTTTATTTATTTTACGCCATTCGTAATTGAGAAAACGCATAACGCCTGGGTCACATATTACAAATTCAACCGCCCCGTAAATGGTGCGTTGCACTACATGATTTAATTTGTTTAATTCAATTGACGGCTTTTCCAGAATAAGTGAAACTGAAGGAGTGTTCAAATCTTCTAAAGAAAAATCATCATCTGGTTGAGTATTATTAACTTCCATGTGGGAAATTCTTGACCCTTCCTCCGCTATCTCGGGTAAGATATTTAACAAATCCCTGAGCTGCTCTTGTTCGCATTGCTCCAGTAAGTTTGCATTGATCAAACTGACCTTCTTCAGCTTTTTCCCGTACAATTCTGAACACAATATTTTCTTTACTTTCTGTAGAATTTGTTTTATCAAGACCTTTAACCGCAGAAGATACTGAATCAGCAAGCATCACCAGTGCTGCTTCAACAGATTGGGGCTTCGGCTGATTATAGTAAAAAACAGATTCATCAAGCTCTTGACCAGTAGTATTAGCTTTTCTGGCTTTTTCCAGAAAAAATCTAACACTTGTATCACCATGGTGTTGTTGAATAATACCTCTAATGTCTGCTGGAAGATGGTACTCTTTTGCTAGTTTCACTCCATCACTCACATGATTGATTATGATCTCTACACTTCTTTCAGGCAACATGTTGTTATGCGGGTTGTTTTTTTCAGGACTTATAATGTTCTCTATAAATAAACCCGGATTCTTTATTTTACCCACGTCATGAAAAATACCACCAAGTTTTGCAAGCCTTACATCTAAACCAAGCTCGTCTGCTGCAGAAGCCGCAAGGTCACTTACAATAACAGAATGATTATAAGTACCCAATGCTTCTTTTTTAAGCAAAACACGAAGTGGATGATTTTCATTAGACAATTTCTCATAAGTTCTGGCAGTAGCCACCCTGAATAATAATTCAAGTGGATGCCTTAGAATCATAATTGTTCCAATAATAAGAATAGGGAAACCTATAAGAGTCGTCCAACCAAGGGAATCGAATAACATAGTACCGGAATTCCCCGCTGTAGCAAGTAACCAATATACAAGAATAGAGGAAAAAATTCCTGCCATTAATGCATTGCTAGTTCCCTTATCAGTCAGATCTCTGATTAGAATTGACACAAAACATGAAGGAATAAAACCCATTAAAAAAGTAGCCATTGGATGTGGCGAAACTAACGCAAATATTGCAGCAAAAATAGCAGACAAAAACCACGCGTAACTAATTGTTTGATCCCTTGTTCGGCTATCAAAAAATACTGAAGTTAACCCAGCACCCAACATCGTAAATGAAAAGATAACCAGCTCACGAACCCCAGAACGAAAAAGAAGAATAGTTAATCCCAAAGCAAGACCCCATATAGTAAACAACAAAAGCAGATCAGAATAAGATAAAGTGGAAACTCTCTGCTCTTTGTATAAAAAGACAAAAGCAAGGGAAAGAAGAATAGCTGCCAGCCCTGTTTTAGCAATATTGTGTTCAACAACACCACTGGTACCAAGTGGAGACATGATCATTGCATCCCAGTATCTGCTCATTTCATGGGTGAACAAACCGCCTGGCGGTAAAATAAGCTCTCCAGTACTAAATTCTTTTTTTATCTGTGGCAAATCATCGATAGCTTCCTGCACAACAGAATCACGACTAACATTATCAATAACAAGATTTGGAATCATCAGCTCAAGAATCACCGGTATTTTTTCTTGTAGAACTCCTCTGCGCTCCATATCAAGTCTGATGCCATCTCTAGCCTCATCAAGGGTGAAAAGTTCTGAAATATTCTCAGAAAATTCATTGTTTGTAATCGCATGAGTTCCATGATAAACATCTCTTAAAGCTTGTATATCAATGATACCTGTGCCATACAAAACTTCTACTCGTTGGCCAAAATATCGAGCAAGATCGCTATTACCTGTGGCTTGAAAAATTAGGTGCTCGATTTCTTCTGATGAATTCAATGCAATCTGTTCATCACTTATCAGATAAATTGGTATAGATGATTCAATTTCATTTGCATTTTCTTCTAATTCTGAAGTGTTATAAAAAACACTAAAATCATGAACTGCAATAATGCCTTCAGGTACAGGTTCACCTATAATGTAAGTTCTATCTGAAAGGGCTCCTCTTGAATCGAATCCTAAATAAAAACCCAGCAACAAAAGAATTGTGAAAAAAACTCCTGACACAAAAGAAAATGAACCCTTATTAATAGCAACTGTCAAGTTGTATCCTTTCTTGCAAAAGCCCCAATAACTCTTTGTACCAATGGGTGTCTAAGCACATCACGATACACAGCAGCCACTTCAAGAAACTTTCGGGCATCATCAGGAGAAACTGGTACTCTTCTTTTGTCAGATTTTTTCATAAGAGTATTAATATAAAGAATCTCCCCACCCGAATGGGCAGGGAGATTCTGTACAGTCTAAATAATCTGTTTACTGGCGTCCGCCGCGAACTCCGCCGCGAGGGATATCAAGAAGCTGACCTGGGAAGATCAAGTTAGGATCACTGATCTTGTCACGGTTGCCCTCGTAAAGCTGAGGCCATTCGCCTCTGCTATTGTAAACAATTCCGTATCCAGCGATTTTTCCAAGATAGTCTCCACCAACAACGGTGTAAGAGCTAGCCATTGGTACTGGAACGATGATAGTGTCGCCTGCATAAATCATGTTAGGATCATTGATATGAGTGCTGTTGCGCTCATAAATGCGAGGCCATTCGGAACCATTCCCGAAGTAATAGTGGTAACTAGCGATGAGCCAGAGACTCTCGCCATCAACGATTGTGTGATTAACACCGCTATTGCGAAGTCTGTTAATCTCGCCACGAAGCCAGCTGATGTCCTGGTTAAGCTGATTGATTTCAGCCTGAAGGGCATCTCTTACTGCACGGAGAGGAAGAACTTTAGCTTCCCACTCTGCAACAACAGGATCAGCGTCTGCTTTTACCCATTCCCAGTAAGCGATCTGAAGTTCGATATTCTTGTCACCCATTGCCTCGATGTCATCGCGGCTATAATCCTGAAGATCCTCTACAGTGAAGCTCTTTGCAAAAGAAAGAGTCGCGAAGAGGACAAGTGCGAAAACCATTAAATTACGCATAGTTTATCCTTTCCTTATCTTCCTGTGCCACCGAGTGTTTCGTACTCGGCTTGAAGTTCTGCCTTCTCTGCCTGAAGCTGCACAACCTGTGCCTCCAGCTGAGGAATTTCCTCATTGAGATTACCAAATTCGTTCTCTAAACTGATCGCTCTTGCTTCCGCGGCCAAAGCTGCTGCTCTTGCTGTATCCCTGGCACGAAGCTGTTCTTCGCTGGGACCGCAAGCTGCTACTAGCAGAATCATGGCCAAGAGTGCAAGAAAGAACATTGATGTTCTTGTTCTGAGCATCTCCGAAACCTCCTCTAGGTTACTCCGGTTATCTATTCTCGTAACTATGGAATCGTGAACACACTGCGTTATCATGACCCCTCGCCCCTGATGGAGCACAATTTAACAACTACATGATGTATTACTAACCAGAACAAACGAAACTGTCAAGTTACAATCCATCCCTTTTCAACACGGGAAATATACTAAAATAAAATGTCTTCAGGTACTCACCTTTTTTCTTCTTCTAAACAACAGGTATGAGAACAGCCATATTGAAATCAGGAGCCCGGCAGTATCTGCCAGAATATCTTGAAAAGAGCTGTCTCTACCGGGAACAAAAGATTGATGGAACTCATCAAGAACAGCCCATAATATACCCGAACTTATCATTTTTAGAAATCTATATTTACCTGGGAAAAGAACAAAATTAACTACCAAAGCCAACCCTAAACCACCAAATTCAATCATGTGAAACAATTTATCTTGATGGGGAAAAAGCTGGAATGGAGGTTTTAAAGAAGGCTGGTGACTCAAATAAACTATTAGAAGGGCAACAGTAATTAGAAACAGTTTTTTAGCTATTCCTGTAACTTGCAACAACATCTGTTCCTTATCCTTATGTTGTTCCAAAAAACTGACCCACTTCCATAATCACGGACAAACCAGGTTTCGACCTCATTTTGTTAACTGCATCCACCGCTATGTTTGGCAGTTTTAAAATCATCCTATCCACATGTGAAACTGCGCCACCAATGCTGACTCTAACAATTACTTCTCGTCCTGAAATATTAAGTGGTTTGTGGGCAAACTCTTCGTGAATTCTAGCAGCATAAGCTTCCGCCGATACCCTGTCCACATCGGCAAGACATATCATGAAACAATCAGGGCCGTTTCTGGAAATAATCGCTTTTTTTCCAAGAACACCTTGTAATCGAGTCGCTGTTTTTTGAAGAACCATATCACCGGCCTTATATCCGAACTGCTGATTAATCGCTGAAAAATCATAAATATCAATTGCCAATACGGCAACAGACATTGCCCTGCTTCTAACCCCTCTAATCAAGTCCGCCAATAAATCATGAAAGGACGAAAGCAATGGAAGCCCTGTTAGTCTGTCAAGTTCTTGCAATTCAAGAAGAATATCCTGTAATTGATTTCTACTTACCGCTAGGTTAAATACTGTTGCGTATGCTATGAACATATCAAGGTCTTCCGGTGAGAAATGCTGTTCGCTGGTGCTTTCAACCACAAGAACACCAAGTACACCTCTTTTGTTTTCCAGTGGAATTGCACAACATGAACCAATGATTCTACCTGGGTCATCCAATATCCCGAACGTTCTAATCTCCCCCATTCTAAGTCTACGCAACGGCTGCATTCTTGAAATAGCCAATCCAGCCACACCATCACTTATATGGAATTCTTTTCCCGCTCTTCCTTCTCCTTGAGGCCCCCTTGATTCAAAAACAGCCAGTGTGTCTTTTTTGTTAACGATGGCTAAAGTGGCAGTTATATCAGGAAAGTTTGTTACAATTCCAGCAATTAGTTTATGGACTGCACCTCTAATTTCTGTGGAATTATCCATATTTTCGCACAAAGCAAGAAATCCCTTATCGCCGCCACCCCGAGCAAGTTCTGAGGAAATAGAAATAAGAAAAACCGAATCAACAAGAATCGAACAACTCTTTTCCATTTTCTCTTTTTCTTTAAAATCCAGAACCATAAAACCGGTAAACACATTATTCTTGCGGAACGGAACCAGAGATATCCAAGAGCTATCTATGTTCTGTATGTACCATGGAAGACCCGAACTTCCACCAACAGATAACTTTTTAGCTGAAATTTTAATTACATCCTCAGAAGATTCACTTAGTATTTTTATAATCCGGTCTTGTGAGGTGACTGTGTACCTAACTGAAACCTGTCCTGAGTTCACGAGAAACTCATTAAGCGTCCAGACATCTCTCTGGTCACGAATAAAAAGAAAAACACCATGAGCACCTGTTGCTGACTTAAGAATTGGCATGAGGCTTCTTGCCACATCGTCAGGGAAATGTGATTCATTCTTGGATGATTTGTTTTCTTCTTGATTTGTTGAATCATTCGTTATAAATCTTTCACCTCGTAGGTACTCTACAGCTGACATGGAAATAAGAGGAATTATTCCTGCAATCAAACCCTTGGGAAGGATTTCAAGAAAACGATTTAAATCAAAACTTCCACCCATAATACCGGAAGCCGAAATAATTGGAGCTATAAGCTCCACGATACCCAACGCCGTCGCAATTGTTAAAACTGGACCACCGATGGAATCTCTTTTCATCCATAGAAAAAGCAGGGGATACAAAAAAGCAGCTGAACCAAGAGCCCCGCCCCAAAGTTGAACTGTGGAATTGATAAGAGCAGCAGTAAGAAAAATTATGCCTGCTTGAGGCGTACTGTCTTTCCGTAACAGGAAAACACCTATTGTAATGGCAATTGCAAGGGGTAAAAAACCCAGAAAGAATGAGTTAGCTAAATATTTACTAAGCAACAAACCGTTAAAAATCACTATCAAAAGCGAAACAGTGATCATCAGTTTTCCAATAATTTTTTCTTTATACACGAAAAATTCCTTTCAGCGCTATCCTTTATAGCAAATCGGAATATACTGCACATCACCCCTAAAGCGACTAAAAACTAACAAAATTCCTTCAGCTTAGATACGATTTTTAGGCCCAAAAAAATAGCACTTGACGACAGGGGCATGATTTAATGATTTTTGCTATACACAAAAAATACAACTGCGCAGATTTGTAGCAGGTAGAAAATTCATTTTATGCGATCATATATTTAGAAGAAAACATTATCCGAATGCAATTCTGCGGTTCCCGCAGAGAATCCTGGAGTGATATTCATTGAATAACAATACCAATCGACAAAAACGAGTTCCATACAACAAGCGAAGAAGAATTATTTCAGGCCCCACAGCTTCTGATCTTGAATCTAAAACCCTTTCAGAACTTCAAACAATGGCGAAAGAAGCTGGTATTGCTAAAGTTACAAATATCAGAAAAGCGAACCTAATCACCACTATTCTTGAAAAGACAGCAGAAAAAAATGGGCTGGGTTTTGCTCAGGGTGTTTTAGAAACTCTTAGCGAAGGTTACGGTTTTTTACGAAATTCAAATTGTAACTATCTCCCAGGCCCAGATGATATCTATGTATCACCTAATCAAATAAAAAGATTTAATTTAAAAACCGGTGATTCCATTTCCGGCCATGCTCGAAAACCACGAGATGGCGAAAAATACGCAGCCCTTATCAGACTTGAAAAAATTAACGACCTGAGCCCTGATGCAATTGCATCAAGAAGAAGATTTGAATCTCTCACCCCTTATTACCCAGAAGAAAGATTTACTCTGGAAACGGCAGCAGATCAGTACTCGGGAAGGATAATGGATCTACTTGTACCTATCGGCCTAGGCCAGAGGGCTCTTATTGTATCCCCGCCAAGAGCTGGAAAAACCGTTCTTCTGCAACACATTGCAAATTCAATTACACAGAATCATCCTGAAGTTACTCTTATAGTGCTTCTTATAGATGAAAGACCGGAAGAAGTTACCGATATGAAACGCAGAGTTCAAGGAGAAGTTGTCAGTTCAACTTTTGATGAACCACCCAAGAGACATGTTCACATAGCTGACATGGTTCTTGAAAAAGCCAAAAGGCTTGTTGAGTCAGGTAAAGATGTAGTTATTCTTCTTGATAGCATCACCCGTCTTGCAAGAGCAAACAACCAGGTGATACCTCACTCTGGTAAAATTCTTTCTGGTGGAGTTGACTCTAATGCTCTTCAGCGTCCCAAAAGATTCTTTGGTGCTGCCAGAAATATTGTTGAAGGTGGAAGCCTTACAATTATAGGAACTGCTCTTGTGGATACAGGTAGCAGAATGGATGAAGTTATTTTCGAAGAATTCAAAGGTACCGGTAATTGCGAAATAGTTCTTGATAGAAGACTTGCCGATAGAAGAATCTACCCAGCCATAGACATTACAAAGTCTGGCACAAGGCGTGAAGACCTTCTAATGGACGAAGAAACAATAAGCAGAGTCTGGGTTATGAGAAAGATTTTAGTTGAAATGAGTCCTGTAGAAGCCATGGAAACTCTTAAAAAACAATTGTCAAAGCACAAATCTAATCGCAGGTTTCTTGACAACATGCAGAATTACGAGTAGAATACGGCGATTTTAGCATGGAGGAAAATAATGAAAAAAGATATACATCCTAAGTACGGGGAAGCTGTTTTCTCCTGCGCGTGTGGAAATGAAGTTCGTACAAAGTCTACAAGAGGTGACCACAGATTTGATATCTGTTCCGCTTGTCACCCATTCTATACCGGCAAACAGAAGCTTATTGATTCTGCAGGCCGAGTGGATAAGTACCTTAGAAAATACGGTCTTCAGAAAACCGAGCAGGAGGGATAACCATCCCAATGCGATAATGGAGCGGGAGGCACATTGCCTCCCGTTTTTGCACATTATGGAGAATTATGACAGATAAACGACCTAATATTGGCGGCCAGGCTCTTATAGAGGGTGTATTTATGCGTGCACCAAATGGGGCTGCAGCAGCAGTAAGAAAACCAGATGGAACTATTGTAGCAAAAAACATGGACTATCTTATTCCCCCGAAAAGAACCGGTTTGCTCAGCAAGCCTATTTTTCGAGGAGCGATCAGTCTGATAGAAACCATGAAAATGGGTTTTACCGCTTTGAACTGGTCTGCCGAGACAGTAGAAGAAGACGGCAAAACAGACAAGAAAAAATCATCCAACATAGGAATGTGGCTTGCAAACATAGGTGCTATAGTCCTTGCAATGGTGCTTTTTGCATGGCTTCCATTGCGTCTTGCAACATGGATAGTTTCTATTATTGGCCCTTCATCTGGAGGGGTTGAGCAATTCTATATCCATATAGTGGCAGGTACTTTTAGAATTTTTGCATTCGTTCTATACATCATGGCAATATCACTTATGCCTGACATCCGCAGGGTTTTCATGTACCATGGTTCAGAGCATCAAGTTATTCACGCCTGGGAAAACGGATCTGATAATCTGGCAAAAGATGCAGCAAAAGAATCTGCTCTTCACGCCAGATGCGGTACCAGTTTTTTAATGTATGTAATGATTGTTACCATAGTCTGTTACACCATTATTGACTCTCTTGTTTATCTAGCAACAGGGGTATCTCCTGCTGCTCACTGGAGAGTTCTGTACCACCTTCCACTTATACCTCTGGTAATGGGTATTTCCTATGAGGTATTAAAAACTGCCGACAAACATCTTGATACCTCATCCTTTGCTCGGGCTCTTTCAAAACCCGGTTTGTGGATGCAGCGTTTAACCACAAAGCCTGCAACACCTGACATGCTGGAAGTTGCTGAAGTCGCTGCGAAAATGGCACTTGGGTTTGACCTTCCACCTGAAGTTGAAATCGCAGAGGAGAAATCTAAATGACAGCACAAGAAGAACAGGAAAAAATACAAGCTCGATTAAACGAAATTAATGAAAAACTCTGCGAGCCTGCCACTCTCCGAAGTCGCACGCTGATGAAATCATTAAATACTGAACGATATAGCCTTGTAAAAATCAATGAAACTCTAGTTGATATTCTTGATACTGAATCTCTTCTTGAGGAAATGAAAACTGCTGCTGCTGGAAATGATGCTGAACTTTCAGAGATGGCAGCGGAAGAGATTCCTGAGCTTAAAGCTAGAATGATTAAACTCAATCACAATTTGAATATTCTGCTTATTCCGCCTGACCCTAATGACCAGCGTGGTGTTGTTATGGAAATTAGAGCTGGAACAGGTGGTGACGAAGCTGCTCTTTTTGCAGGCAGTATTTTCAAGATGTACAGCTACTATGCCCAGAAAAGAGGCTGGAAATCCGAGGTTATGAGTTCCCGAGAAAGCGACAGGGGTGGTTACAAAGAAATCATACTGAACCTTACCGGTGATGGTGTTTACAGCAGGCTTAAATATGAATCAGGGGTTCACAGGGTACAGAGAGTTCCTGAAACTGAAACCAGCGGAAGAATACATACATCCGCCTGTACAGTGGCTGTGCTGCCAGAGGCTGAAGAAATTGATGTTGAAATCAAAAGTGATGAACTGCGAGTTGATGTATTCAGATCCAGCGGCCCAGGAGGGCAAAGTGTAAATACCACCGACTCTGCCGTTCGAATCACCCACCTGCCAACAGGAACTGTTGTTTCCTGTCAGGACGAGAAAAGTCAGATCAAAAACAAAGCAAAAGCCATGAAAGTTCTAAGATCCAGACTTCTTATAGTCAAACAGGATGAAGAAAATGCAAAACGCTCTGAAAGCAGAAAAAGCATGGTAGGTTCCGGTGACAGATCAGCAAAAATCCGTACTTACAATTTTCCGCAAGGGCGATTCACTGACCATAGAATTCACCTGACATTACACAGCCTAAACGATATTCTTGGCGGTAACATCGATCCTGTTATAGAAGCTCTTATAAAAGCAGATCAAGAAAAAATTCTAGCTGCCAGGGGAAAATAAAGAAATGTCCCCAGCGGCCACCATCCAGAGTGTTTCTAAAACTCTGGATGCAGCAAAGGTAGAAAACAGCCTTTGGCAAGCAAAGGTTCTAGTTGCACATGTTCTAAAAACCACACCTTCCCAACTACCTCTTATAGCTGATGTGCTTGTAAAGCAGAACCAGAAAGAACAACTTTCCATACTGGTGAAAAAATTGCTCTCCGGTTCCCCATTGCAGCATGTAATTGGTGAATGGGATTTTTACGGTAGAACATTTAAAACCGATAAACGAGCTCTTATTCCACGGCCGGAAACTGAACTTCTCATTGAATACATATTGTCTGCCCCACTACCTGATACCCCTTTGATACTTGATGTTGGTACAGGGTCTGGAATAATAGGCATTACTCTATCTCTTGAAATACCCAATGCTGTGATTATTGGTACTGATATTTCTCTTGAGGCTATAGAACTAGCAGATGAAAACAAACAGTTACTTAAGGCCACAAATTATTCCACAAAAAATACAAATCTAGCTCACGGAATTAACAAAAAATTTGATCTTGTGGTTGCCAACCTTCCCTACATACCCACTGATGTAATTCCCACTCTAAGCCCAGTTGTGAAAGACCATGATCCTGTTATTGCTCTTGATGGTGGAACCGGTGGAACTTTGCTTATATTGGAGCTTATAAATAGTCTACCAAAAAAACTTAACTCCAGTGGACTTGTTGTTTTGGAAACGGGGTATGACCAGGAATTTTCTGTGTCTTCCCTGTTTAAGCAAGAGTACTGGAAAGATATTCAAACTCACAGTGATCTGGCAGGCAACCATAGAATGGTAACTGCTCGCAGGAGGTAAGTTTGGCTTCTAAAACTGCAGTAAAAATCGGTAATGTAACCATTGGCGCTGGGGCCCCTGTGGCAGTTCAATCAATGACAAATACACCGACATCAAACCCTGTGGCCACCATTAACCAAATTAATAAGCTTACAACTCTAGGAGCAGAAATCGTTCGGGTTTCCGTTCCAGATGATACATCAGCTGAAGCTCTTAGTGAAATAGTGAATGAAACATCCGTTCCAATTGTGGCAGATATTCACTTTCGAGCAGATCTGGCCATAAAATCAATCAACGCAGGGGTTCACAAGCTTCGACTGAATCCTGGCAATATCAGACGGTCAGAAGATGTTCATAAGATTGCGGAACTTGCATGCAAAAAAAACATTCCCATTAGAATCGGTGTTAATTCTGGCAGTGTGCCAGGTGATCTTCGAGAAAAATATCACGGAGTAAATGAAGATTCCATGTGGAGTGCAGCTGAAAGACACATTAACCTGTTGAAAGAAACAGGTTTTAATAACATAGTGCTTTCTCTGAAAGCCTCAGATCCCATGCTAACAGTAAGGGTAAACAGAAAGGCAGCACTTGAATGCCCATATCCACTTCATCTTGGAGTGACCGAAGCAGGTCCTAGAGGTACTGCAGGAATACGAAGTGCAGTTGCCATGGGTATTCTGCTGAATTCTAATATTGGAGACACTATTCGAGTTTCTATTTCAGGCTCTCCAGAACCGGAACCTGTTGCAGGATGGGAGATTCTTTCATCACTTGATATACGGCACAGATTCGTTAGAATTGTAAGCTGCCCCACCTGTGCCAGAAGCCGACTTGATGTTGAGGCCCTTGCTCTAAAGGTGCAGAAAATAGTAACGGGGCGCGAGCTTCCGGTAACGGTTGCAGTAATGGGCTGTGAAGTGAACGGCCCCGGTGAAGCCAGAGACGCTCAACTGGCAGTAATAGGAACCCCCTCTGGGCTTTTGTTCTGGAGAGATGGGCAATCCATAGGAGCTTTTGCAGAAGAAGAACTGGAAGAACGATTAATAGATGAACTTAATAACTTGGAAAGGCAGGCACAAAAGTGAGCAGCGGAATTATCGAGACAGTACAAAAGAAACTGAAGGAAAAAGGCATTGAAGAAATAGATATTCGATTTACCGACCTTCTTGGTTACTGGAGACATGTAACTATTCCTGTGGCCACTGCGCCTAGTGATCTTTTCTTAAGAGGTGTAGGTTTTGATGGATCAACCCTTGATGGAATGAGCAAAGTGGAATCCGGTGATCTTGCCCTTGTGCCAGACCCTAGACGACTTTATTTTGATCCCTTTGCAAAAAAGAAAACAGTGGCACTTTTTGGCGATATTGTTGACTGTGTTACAGGGCATCCTTACTCACGAGACCCAAGAGGAATTGCAAAAAAAGCCGACAATCTGTTAAAATTTGAGGGAATAGCCACAGATAGTTTCTGGGCTCCAGAATTTGAATTTAACATGTTTGACAAAGCTTCATTCTGGAACAAACCTGGAAAAATGGGTTACGAATTTGGCAGCATAGAAAACCCTCTCTCTTCTGAAAATCCAGACTCGCATGGTCTTGTTCACCCAACCCACAGCGGGTATCATGCCATGTTCCCTGTGGATAGCCTGCATGATGTTCGAGGCGATATGGTTTCCAAAATGCAGAATGCAGGCATCAGCGTAAAATATCATCATCATGAAGTGGGCAGATGGGGGCAATCTGAGATTGAAGTTAACTTCGCTCCTATGCTTGCCAGTGCAGACAATGTAATGCTAACAAAACACATTATTCGTAGCGTTGCTCTGGAAAACAACCTGGCTGCAACCTTCATGCCAAAACCAATGGCAGGTGAACCTGGAAACGGAATGCACTTCCACCTGTATTTTGAAAAAGCTGGGGAAAGAATCTTCTTCCAGAAAGATGGTTATTGTAATCTCAGCCCAACTGCACGAAGTGCAATTGCAGGAATACTTTTTCACGCAAGAGCTCTGTGTGCTTTCACAAACCCAAGCACAAACAGTTATCAAAGACTTGTGCCTAACCAGGAAGCACCTGTTTACAGATTTTTCAGCGGGCCAAACCGTTCAGCTGCAATCAGAGTTCCAGCTTATGCCAGAACTCCCAAAAAGATGAGATTTGAATACAGAGTAGCAGACGGTACATGCAACCCCTACCTTGCAATGAGTGCCATGCTTATGGCTGCCATTGACGGAATTAGAAACAAAATGGTTCCCGAGGAAATGGGTTTTGGACCAATTGATGAAAATGTTTTCGCCCAGGGTTATGATACTTCTCATCTTTCCAACCTTCCAACCAGTCTGGACGAAGCTCTTGAGGCTCTTGCCAAAGACCGGGAATTCCTGGAAAGTGACGATGTATTCACACCTGACCTGATTGATGCTTTTATTGATATAAAACAAAAAGAATCTGATTTATTCAAGGGAAATCCACATCCACTCGAACACAGATTGTACTTCTCTCTTTAGGGGCATAAATGAAAACACTTACAACGCTTATAACATTGCTTTCACTGCTGGCTTTTGCCGGTTGTGGAAGCAGTGATAACCAGACAGACTCACAAACAGCAAGAGAAACCCAAGGAACAGAAGGTCTGCCGGTTATAGATCAGTGGCTTATTATCACAGACTCTATTGGTGTGGAACTTGGCGATTCCAACTTTGTTTTTGGTCAGATTGTATCTGCACAATTTCTGCCAGACGGAAATATTGCCATTGCTGATATGCAAAAGAACAAAATTAGCATCTTTTCTGTGGAAGGTGAGTTTCTAAATACAGTGGGCAGAAATGGTAGTGGTCCAGGAGAATTCCTCATGCTTACCAACTTCGCTGTGAAAGAAGACGGTAGTTTCATTGTTCCTGATGCCATGGGTGGAAAACTAAACTTCTACGATCCTGAATACAACTTCACAGAAGTTTTTACGGGGTTTTTCCCAAGCCCTCCTATAATGATTTCACCTGTGGAAAACGGATTCATTGGTCTAAAGCCTGAATTTGAACAAACAGATGAAGAAATGAATGTTGGCATGGGAATCTACCTATGGACAGATTCATCTGCTTATGATCACGAGTATATAAAAAATATGATACTGTTTGATATGAATGACCTAGGTGGTTCTGTCGAAACAATGGTCTTTTTTGATACTGATAATCAAGATAATCTTATCACCACTCCATATTCTACTTCAGAATATGTAATAACCTCACAAAATCTTTCAGGTGAGCAAAACTGGCAGATAGTAGAAGACTTCCCCAGGGTAAGAAAAACTGATGAAGAAATTCAAGAAGAACATGAAATGCTCTTAACAAGAATTGAAGCCTCTGGCACTCCCGCCGAGATGGCAGATAATTTTCAGATTGAAGAGTACAAGGTTTTTATTAACCAGCTTGAAGTAGATAACAAAGATAGACTTTGGGTACTCACCGGTTTTTATGATATTCCTGTTTACAGAGTTTATGACTGTGTAACCGGTGACTTTTTGTTCACTGCGGCCCTTCGTACTGATGAAAATCATGAAAATATCGTACCATCAATTAATCGTTACGGAATTGCCGGTTTAGATCCGGAAAGTGAAGACTGGCCAAGAGTTTATATTATCTCTTCAGAAGACTCTAGTCTCTTCCAGTAAAGTTTTATAATTAACCTGGTTCATTGGGGCCAGGTTAATTTTCGTTCCAGCCACCAGCTATATACCACAGGTACTATGAGCATACTAAGAAATTCAAGAATCATTCCACCGAATACAGGAATAGCCATGGGCCTTGCAAGAGTACTTCCTCGACCAGACGCAAGAAGCACAGGTATCAGTGCTGTTATGGTTGTTACAGTTGTCATTACCGCAGGCCTTATACGCATGGTTCCCGCTTGTACCACAATTGCCCTTAGCTGCTTTACAGTCACTGGATTTTCTTTCTTAACCATTCTTGTAATATTTGAAGCCATAAGTACTCCATCATCTACACATATCCCTAGAAGTGCAATAAAACCAACCACCACAGCCACAGTAATGTTAATCTGATCTGGAGCAGCAGCTCTGGTTATTCCAGCGCCTTCCAAAAATCTGTGAATTGCTGGCCAAAACCGTAAACCAATTAACCCACCGGAAACTGCCACAGGAATACTTCCTGCAAATATTATAAATGGAACAGAAAATGTACCAAATTCAGCATACATTAAAAGAAATATTGATAACAGACATAAGGGGAGTAAAAAGAAAAACCTGTTTCTTGCTTCCAGCTGATTCTGCCAATCGCCAACCCACCTATACCAGTAACCCTCTGGCATATTAAGAGTTCGCTCTGAAACAGCCATGGATTGCTCGGTTAGTATGATTTCCTTTATTAGCTCATCTGCTTCCTGAATAAGGCTTCCATGGTCGCGGCCGGAAGAATTCAGCATTAAATATGCAACCGGATCTCCATCAACTGACCTGATTGCAGCTGGACCAGCTTCAGTTGTGAGGGAAACCATCATAGACAGTGGATATTGATTTCCATTAAAAGATGTAACAAGAATTCTCTCTAGATCTTCTGTTCTATCTCGAAAATCTTTAAGATATCGCACTCTGATAGTGTTTGATGAATAACCGTCTATTATTTCTCCTGCAACCACACCACCTATGGCACCTCTTAGAGCAAGAGTTATTGACTGCATTGATACTCCTAGAAGAACTGCCTGCTCACGGTCTACAAGAACCCTTGCATATGGCTTTCTTCCTGTACGAAGGGCGCTAATATCCCTAGTTCCAGGAACTTCTGCCAATACACTCTCTAAAGCGATAGCTATTCTTTCAGCCTCAAGAGGATCTTCTCCATGAATTTCAATACCAATAGAGGTTTTTATTCCAGACTGAAGCATTACTATTCGTGTTTCAATAGGTTGCAACCAAGATGGAGCAATACCCGGCATTTCAACTGCAGCTCTAAGAGAATCAAGAATATCCCTCTCTGTCACACCTTCTCGCCATGTGTTTTGAGGGTTTAGTGTTATCACCGTTTCAATCATGCCAGCTGGGGCAGGATCAAGTGGAGAATCAGCTCGACCTGCTTTTCCCACAACCCTGTTTACTTCAGGAATTGCAGCAAGTGCCTGATTCTGATTCACCATCACCCGCCCTGTTTCTGTAAGAGAGCCAGCAGGAAGCAGAGAAGGCATAAAAAGGAAACTACCCTCATCCAAAGGAGGCATAAACTGAGTTCCAAGGCCGCTAAGAGCAGTATAACCAAGCAGAATCATCAATACAGGAAGAGTTATGAAGTAACTGCGATGCCCCATACACCATGCTAACAATGGTTTGTATTTTCTTTCTAGTAATCCTATTTTTTTTGATTTTTCTCTGTTTTCTTTTACAGCCCACCATCCAAGCAATGATAAACTCATTGCCATTACTACAGCAGCCCACATGCCTGCTCTAGAAGCAGTCCACCCACCTAAAAGACCCAAGCCAAGTGAAGCAGCAAAGGCAATCCTTGTTCTGCCCTGGGGTTTTCCAAGAAAAAGTTTTGCAGCAGCTGGAATAAGGGTAAACGCAGTTAACCCTGCCCCGGCAAGTACAAGAGTTTTTGTCCACGCCAGTGGTTGAAACAGTTTTCCGCTCTGACCGGTTAAAAAGAAAACTGGAATAAAACTGATAATCGTAGTTCCAAGGCTTGTAATAATGGGACCTGCAACAGAATAAGCGGCTTCAGTTATTGTTCCAGTTCTTCTGTGAATTGCTTCCACCATCACGATTCCCATATCAACAAGAGTTCCAATTGCAACTGCAATTCCCGCATAACTCATGATATTTGCCGGAACTTTTAGAATTTTCATTGCAATAAAACAAAGAAGAATAGCAAACGGAAGACTAACTGCCACAAGCAGAGCTTCTCGGGCACGCCTTAAGAAAAAGAACACAATACCTATGGTAATAAAAATTTCCCATATAATGGAATCGGTTAGTGTTTTTGTTGTCTCTTGAATAAGAGTTCTTCTATCATAATATGGATTTACCGATACACCTTCTGGAAGAGCAGTTCTTATTAACTCAAGTTGCCTTTCAACCCCGTCTATAACTTCAACAGGATTAGCCCCCATGCGCATGGTTACAATTCCACCAACTGTTTCACCGGTTTCATCTGCCAGAATTCCTCTTCTTGGCCCAGGACCCCAGTAAACCTGAGCCACATCTCCCAACCTCACAGGTATTCCATTATTCATCGTTACAATAGTCTGTCGAAGTTCCTCAGGAGATTCAGGCTCAGTAAGCCCTTCCACCACTATTTCCATACCTGACATTTCCACAGCGCCTGCAGCAAAATCACTTCCTGAGTTCTGAACTGCGCGAAAAATAGTTGCAAAATCTATATCATTCTGCCACAGCACGCCAGGATCAACTTCCACAATTAACTCTCGGCTGAACCCTCCTACACCTGCAACCTCTGCAACGCCTGGAACCATTAACAATGACCTGGCAATCACATCATCATGAAGATCTCGCAGAACCCCAGGATTTTCAGGGCCATCAACTGTGTACCAGAATATCTGTCCTAATGCAGTGGCGTCAGGGCCAAATGTAATTTCAGCATCAGATGGAAGTGAAGAAGTAACTTCAGCAACTTTTTCCATAACCCTAGTTCGGGCAGTGTAAAAATTCATTCCATCACTAAAAACAACATACAACTGGCAAAAACCAAACGCCGACATGCCTCTAACACCGTTCAACCCCTGAAGCCCTGATACTGCCCCTGTTAAAGGAAGAGTTATCTGCTCATATACCTCTTCAGGGCTTCGTCCCTGCCAGGCAACTGCAATGATTACTTGATTTTCAGAAACATCAGGCAGAGCATCAACAGGTATAGTAGAAACTGAATGTAAACCCAGTACACCAAGAATCACTGCAAGAAGAAGAACAGGAACAGGATGAGCTGTTACCCAGGCAAGAAGCCACTTCATTGGTTTTCCTCAGTAACATTCATAAGTGAGGTAATTCCAGTAAGTTCTGCCTGAGAATCAAGCAAGAAAGCCCCACCAAGTACTACCTTTTCACCTACACTAAGGCCTTCAATCACTGGATAATACGGTTCTGAGTTCTCATCAAAAGACAATTTTCCGATTTTAATAACCCTTGGTACATAGTGTGCATTTCCCAGGTCAACATAAACAATGCTTCGTTCTCCAAGTATTAATACCGCTGACTCTGGAACTGCAGTTACCATGAATTCGGTACTACTGAACTGAACATCCGCCATAACCAATGAACCTGCAACAGCAGCTATAGAATCAGGAATTGAAGCATACACAGGGTAGGTAAGTGTTCCAGAATCAAGTTGAGCAGCTAAACGGTTTACAGTTCCAACCCATAACTGCCCTGATAAGTTTGCAGAAACCCGCATACCTGTGTCCACTTCCAATATCATATCCGAAGGAATATCAATTCTTAATTCTCTGCCATTCATTTCCACAATTGTAAGCAGAGCTGTTCCACGATTTAACCAAACACCTGAATTTTTAAAGACATCACCAATGATCCCTGTAACAGGAGCCCGTATATACGCCACCCCTGATGGATTTGTTTCACTTCCAATTGAAACACCCAACTCTTCAAGTCTTCCAGTTGCCCCGTTTATCAAAAATGAATCTCCAGACAATATGGCCGCCTGATAATCTGTACGGGCACTTTCAACTTGAGGAGAATGCATCACTGCAAGAATATCACCGTGTTCAACAAACTCTCCCGGGCCGAAAACTCGTAAATCAGTTATTCTTCCCTCAACCCAACTTGTGGCTTCAACAACGGATTCACTTGTTACAACAACCTGTGCAGGAATCCTGTTTTTTGTAACTAGATTTTTTAAAGAGATTTCAGTGGAACTCAATTCTGCCAGCGCTGCTCCAACATCGCTGACAATAATTGTGTCACCTGTCACCACAAGTTGTTCTAGATCCATACCACACACTGGGCATATTCCCGGTACTTCAAGAACAACACAAAGCATGGGACAAGCATAACTGCCTGAGTTATCAGTGATCTTTTTCCCACCAAACAGAAAAAAGACCGCAGCACCAATAAGTATTGATGCTGCAACCGGCAGACTATTTGTAACTAACCTTCGTGACATACCGCTGGGTCATGATCAGAGTGAGCACAGCTTTCGCACATTTCCTCGTCAGTACAATCTGGGCAA
>JAOZUR010000035.1 GCA_029938555.1 Candidatus Sabulitectum sp.
TAAACGTGGTAAGAATAAGATTTCCACTGAATCTCATAATGTTGTTCAAAGTACCTGAATGATCGTCAGGAATACGCCTAGCTGAAATGAAATCTAGATCATTTTTAAGAAGATCTTCAATAAGCCTTGGCATGTCTTGAACAGGATATGTTCCGTCAGCATCGGCGGTGCATACAATATCAGTATCAACCACAGCAAAACCGGCTTTATAAGCGCTTCCGTAACCCTTTATGGGCTGATCGATTACGATAGCTCCATACTTTTCAGCTACCGGTTTAGTCGCGTCTGTACAGCAGTTAGCAACAACAAAAACTTTATCAATATGCTCTGGAACTGCTTTAAGAACTGCCGGTATGCCTTCCTCTTCATTATGAGCAGGAATCACAAGACCTACTGTATACTTCCCAACCATTATTCCTCCTGATTAAACTTGCCGAAAACTAAGAAGATAATATCTACAAAGTCAAGAGCTATTACTAGAAAAGAGATAGGCAAAACCTCGTTTAACAATTCTTAAAAAAGTATCTTTGTGCATCAGTAAAGAAACCGTTCGGAACATTGGTCCTGGTCTAAGATAAAATTGCATGAAAGCTTTTCTCTGAAGCTTTTTTAAATCCTCAGCAGTTAGAGATGCAGGAGGCGCAGGACACTCAGTATTATGAAAAGCCTGCCAACCGGAAGCAACCATATCATTATCTTTCAAAAAACCATCTCCATCTGGAGAACCTGGAATAGGAAGAAAACATGCGAATTGAGCCCATTCAACACCACTGGTTCTTGCGAATTTAAGAGTTTTCTCGATGTCCTGCCTTGTTTCGCCTGGAAGGCCAAGAATAAAATATGCAGCAACAGGTAAACCGTGAGAGTGAATCTGATCTATGCTGTTTTTTATTTTAGAGGTAGTTGTAGCTTTTTTAATCCTTTTTAGAATTTTATCGGAACCAGATTCAATTCCACAATGAATAACATACCATCCTGCTTTTTTCATAAGACTAAGTAGTTGATGATCTAAAGCATCCAGCCTGATTCCATTAGGAGTAGAAAACAATACAGGTAAATCTTTTTTTATAGCAATTTCACAAAATTCTTTTGCATAATCTTTATCAAATGTGAAATTATCGTCTTCAATATGTATTTCTGCTACACCAAATTCATTAACAAGAAGTTCAATTTCCTGCCAAACCTGATCCAGCGGGCGATGACGAATTTTACGGCCAGTTACCCTGAAGCCTGCACAAAACGTACAGAGGTATGGGCAACCTCTAGTGGTCAAAATAGGAGCGTAAGGTAATTTTTTTAGTACCACTCCATTAGGAAGCCCTCGGTATTTTTCCGGAGGAGCAAGATGCCACGCTGGAATAGGAAGTGAAGAAAGATCAGCAATTTGTCTTGGATTGGTGGTTCTAAACCTGTTTCCTGAATAAATAACTCCATCTGGAGGTATTTCAGGAAATTCTAACGCCTCCAGGACGGATTGCTCTGCCTCTCCAATAAAAACTGCATCCAACTCTGGAAAGTCCAAAAAAGTCTTTTCTCTGACACATGAGGCATGGGGACCACCCATCCAAAGTTTAGTGTTTGGAAGAATTTTTTTTAACTCAGTGACTATTGGTTTCAAAATAAATACATCTGAGGTAAATGCCGAAAGCATCAATATATCAGGATCAGATGCTAAAACATCGGCGATAAGGGCATCTCCGGTTTTTTCCATTTGAGTAAAATCAAGTAGAACTACCTGATGATTGGCTTTTTCAAGAACTGCACCAAGGTAAAGAAAACCTATAGGAGGAACCAAATTAGTGCCTCCACCGCCAGGGCGAGGAGGGTAGAACAATGTTATTTTCATATAACAGCAGGTACTATTCTGTAAATTTCTACCAAATGCCTTTTACCAACCCATCTTGGTTCTTCAAGAAGCAAGAGCTCAGAGCCAGGGGGAACAATAGATTTTGCAGTACTGACATTACCTATTGGAAGCATGAAAGAAGCAACCACAAGAGTGTAAGAAACCCCTTCTTCCAGTAATGTTTGATCTTCTAAAATGTTTATGGTAGGAGTAGGAATACTAATAATACCAAATTCGGGATCTGTGAAATACAATTCGTCAGTAGGAACCACAAGCACTGTATCATTTAAAGAAACTGCATATTGAACCGCTTCCTTATAATCTAACAAATCTTGCACACACGCAAGAGATGTATCATGTTGATATTCATAGTGTTGTGTTTTATTTGCCACGGCAGTAGCAACCACATAAATTGCCCCAATTACTAAAGCTACTTTCTTAGGATAATACTTAAAAAGCATTACTACTGAACCTAAGATAATCATTGGATACGCAGGAAGAACATATCTGAACAGATTCAGTGCCGAATCTGGCGAAACAAGAACAATCAACACATGAAACAAAACAATGAAAACAGGAAAAACTACAAAAGCAATAAAAACTCTCGATAATGTAAGCCTGTGTCTTATCATGTAAACTGCTAACAACAAAGTGATAAAAATCAGGAAAGCGATTCTGCTTGGTGGAAAGAAAAGAGAAGGGAATAAAAGAATTAATATAAAAGGAAGTAGTTTTCTTTCTTTATCTCGCCCAATACCACGAATCATTCCAGCCAATGCCACTGTGACGATAAACCATCTGAAGTCTTCAGAAAGAACATGAGACCCGAACAATCTTAGGCGAAGAGCTAGCCAGTTAGCCTGAAGCTCTGAACCTTGCCCCACATAAGTGGGAAAAAAGAAATACCCATTTACAATTAAATTAATAATCCCTGTTATAACAATAACAAGCACAGGTGATAAGAACAAAAGCAAACGAGTCGGCTTCTTAAAGCCTGTCTGGAACAATTCAGCAACAAAATATGCAGGTACAAGAAATATTGCCTGCTCTCTGAAAATTATTGCAAGGGCACACAATAATGTAGCATACACATACCGTTTTTTTGCATAAAAAAACAAAGACCATATAACCGCAGCAACCACAGCACTTTCCGGCATCGGTCTCATGGCTTGAACAATAAACAAAGGACTGGCAAAAAGAGCAAGTGCAGAAAGCCAGCCAGCTAATTCACAAGACAACAACTTACCAAGTTTATACATTCCCCATATACTGAAAAATGTCGCAAAAGCAGGAAGAATCCTGGCTACCCATAAAGAATCACCCAGCATTCCAGAAAGCAAAGCCCATAACCAGAAAAACAGTGTGGGATGCCCCATGGCCTGCTGGCCCTTCTCAGAACCTGATGCAAAAGGAGTAAATCCATTGTTTCTGATCCAGTCTGTGGTACTAAATCCGTAACCTAAAGAATCACCAAATAGAGGAACAGAAAGAGATAAAATATACAAAGCACCAACAAGAACTAAAGCAGTTGTTATAAATTTTGTTTCTGAACTCAAGTAGAATCCTTTCAGCTTTTTTTGATCCAAGCCACAGCAAAGAGTCCATCTAACCCAATTTCCGGTGGGAAAACAGAAAGAAATCCTTCACTTGTAAGAAGCTCTTTCGGTGCCGGAAAAGGAATTCGTTCAAACATTGTGTTGTTCTTTTCAAAAAAGCGTACTGCTTCAGAATTTTCAGCAGGTTCTATGCTGCATGTAGAGTACACAAGAATTCCACCTAGTTTCACAGCTTTAGACGATTCCTGCAACATCTTTCTCTGAATAACCACAAGGCCCTGTTCAAGCTTTGGTGTCCAGTTCCATCTAGCATCAAAACGCCTGCGATAAACACCTGTATTGGTGCACGGAGCATCAATAATAACTTTGTCAAACTGAGCCTTAAATGGTAGAGCTGAACAATCTGCTCCAACTGGAAAACTATTTTCCCAACCCATTCTTTCAGAGTTCTCAAGCCATCTGTTCATACGACGCACTTTTTTATCAAGAGACACCACAAAACCAGTACCATCTAAATGAGCAGTTTTACCGCCTGGTGCCGCTCCAATCTCAAGAATGGATTCACCTGGTAATTTTGCCATACCCTGACCTACAATTGATGCTGACTCATCTTGAATATAGAAAAATGGTGGAAGTTTGATAGCCCCTTGTCTTTGAATAACACGGTATTTTTCAAGAAAAGACCCTGGTGTTGTATCTTCTGGGATTTTGCCAAAAGCATATCCTCCTAGTGGAGGAGGCTGATTATTCCAAACAAGCAATTTTTTGGTTAAAACCTTGCCGTATCGGCTTTCCCATCTTCTTACAAGCTCTTCAGGATGGGAATAGAACACATGATCAGGAATATCGTCTTTTTCAACATGCTTTGATAACTTACGAAGAACAGCATTTACCAAACCTCTGGTTTTTCGACTGGTATGAGCTTCAACAGTTGCAGATACTGCAGCATGAGCTGGAGTTCTAAGAATAAGCAGTTGCGCCGCTCCGATTCTTAAACTGGTAAGAACATCAAAATCAAGAGTATCTAATTCCTGCCTCACATACTTACTGAGAGCATAATCAATTCTTTTGCGCCAAATAACAGCCTCGCGGTACATTCTAGTTGCAAAAGCCATATCCTCTGAAGAAAGAGGATATGGCCTACTGGAGCCACCCTTTAAAAGAATGCCAGCCTGAATTCTAGAACCGGTACCTCTTACTTTACTGGAGGTTTTCAACCCGCTCCATTTCAGGGAAATACTTCTTCAGTGTTTTTTCAACACCAAATTGCAATGTCATTGTAGCAAATGCACATCCACTGCATGAACCCTGCAGACGAACCTGAACAACTTTTCCCTGGATGGCAACAAATTCAATGTCGCCTCCATCAGCCTGAAGCATAGGACGAACCTCTTCAAGTTTAGCCTTTACATTTTCGTCATTAAATTCGAGAATATCACTCATTTTATTTCCTTTCAAGAAATCTAACCTACATTTACCTGTGCAAGAACAAGAGCAACAGTGGTCATAAGCTTAATCAAAATATTAAGAGAAGGTCCACTAGTGTCTTTGAATGGATCACCTACAGTATCCCCCATAACTGCTGCATCATGGCTAGGGCTTCCCTTGCCACCCATATTTCCTGCTTCTATGTATTTCTTAGCGTTATCCCAGGCACCACCGCTATTAGACATAAAGATGGCAAGCAATACACCAGTAACAATAGAACCAGCAAGTAGACCACCAAGTGTTTCTGCACCGTTTTCGCCAAAAGCAAAGAAAACAATAACAGGAACAACAAGAGCCATGACTCCTGGAAGAATCATTTCATGCAAAGCACCTTTTGTGGCAATATCAATGCATTTTTCTGTTTCGGGATCTACTGTTCCAGCCATTAATCCTTTGATATCACGGAACTGTCTGCGTACTTCCTCAACCATCTTCATGGCTGTTTTTCCCACTGCTCGAAGGGTAATCGAAGCAAATATAAAAGGAAGAAGCCCCCCGAGAAATAAACCTGCAATCACATTCGGATTCAATATGTTAATGCCTTTATCAAACAGTCCGGAAACCTCTGCATAAGCAGAGAATAAAGCAAGAGAGGTAAGCGCTGCAGAACCAATAGCAAAACCCTTACCCATTGCAGCAGTTGTATTTCCCAAAGCATCAAGCTCATCAGTTCTCTGTCTGACTTCTTCAGGAAGACCGGCCATTTCAGCAATTCCACCGGCATTATCCGCTACTGGACCATAAGCATCAACAGACATGGTCATTCCAACATTCATTAACATTCCAATGGCAGCAAGTGCTATTCCATACAAACCTGCATAATGATGGCTAACAAGTATTGCAGCTACAATAAATATAATTGGAACAGCTGTAGACTCCATGCCTACAGCAATACCCTCGATAATTGTGGTTGCTGGACCTGTTTTAGTGGCCTCTGCAATCATCTTTACCGGTTTGCTACTTGTATAGTATTCAGTAATAAGTCCAATAGCTGTACCGGAAATCACTCCTGCTGTTATTGCCCAGAAAACACCAACAGAAATACCAAGGAAATTAACAGCCCAGAAAGCAGCTGCAAGAGCCAATCCTGCACTGATAAATGTTGCATTTCTGAGAACATCATGTGGAGAGCCCTTGCTGAAAAGTTTTACAAACAAGGCCCCAGCAAAACTGGCAAGAGTACCAAGTGCTGCAAGAACAAGTGGAAGAGCAATAAGAGAAGATCTTCCTAAATGTGAAACTTCTGCTTCTGTTCCGGCGAACAATTCTGAAATACCACTTATACTCATGCCAAAGGCAAGAACAATTGCTGCAATTAAGCAACCGGCAAAAGATTCAAATAGATCAGCACCCATACCGGCCACATCACCAACATTATCTCCTACATTGTCAGCGATTACAGCTGGATTACGAGGATCATCCTCGGGAATTCCCGCTTCAACTTTACCTACAAGATCAGCACCAACGTCGGCACTTTTTGTAAATATTCCACCGCCAACTCTGGCAAAGAGTGCAATACTACTTGCGCCCATACCAAAACCGGCAATACTATCAAGAGTTAGTTTTTCCATACCCAATAAATTCTGCAAAAACAATCGCACAGTTTCAACCTCATGAAAAATAAGATAGAAAGCTGATACTCCCAGTAAACCAAGCCCGGCAACTGCAAAACCCATTACACTTCCACTGCCAAAGGCAACTGAAAGCGCCTCTGAAATATTGCTTCTTGCTGCATGGGTAGTTCTAACATTGCCCATGGTTGCAGCGCGCATTCCTGCCACTCCAGCGATCATGCTGAACAAAGCTCCAGCTACAAATGCAACAGAGGTAGCTCTGTTAACCCCGAAGAAAAGGAGAGCAGCAACAATTACAACAAAAATAAAGAGTATTTTATACTGTGTTTTGAGATAAGTCATGGCACCGGAATGAATCATGGATGCAAGCTTTTTCATCTGATCTGTTCCTTGTGGTTTTTTCTTAACGGAAAGAAAAATAAACCAAGCAACAAAACCAGACAGTATAGCAACCACCGGTGGGAAATAATCAAATAGTAAATTCAAGTTCAAAATAGCCTCCTACCACACTCTTTGTGATTTTCTTAACATATAAAAAGTAACAGCGTTTATTATCTAAATAATTTACTGGGTCAACCCCATTAAAGCCTGGTAAGCAGGTAAATATTCCGGGTTTCTCATAAGAGCCATTTCCCAGTACATCCTTGCCGATTCAACATTTCTTTGCCGAATACTTATTATACCAAGATTAAACAGCGCATCAACTCCATTCAAATCAATACCATCCTGCCTAGCATAAGCAACCTCAACTGCCTTAAGAAACAATATTTCTGCACCCTGTTCGTCACCGTTTTCAAAATGAGCAACACCATCATGAAAAGTCATATTCACACCGCCAAACTCAACAGTGTAAGATGTAATAAAAGCAAGAATTACACCTACAATCACCCCTACCGGAGCAAGCATAAAGCTTTTCTTCATGTTTTTCATAAATCTAGGCAACAGTAATATAATCATGAAGGGAACTATAGGTAATCTAAATCTGGCGGTAACAAAAAATGGAAGGATCCCTATGGAAAGACCGGCAATCCAATACAAAACTTTTTTCTCTTGAGAAGACAACCTGCCTGCTGCAAAGGCGCCTGGAATCAAAAACCATATAAGCAATCCAGCCACGGGGAATCTAGGTGAACCTGTGAGTAATTTCAAAACTGAAGAAAACTTCGTAAAATAGTAAACATCATAATTACTTGGTACAGCCACAGGAGAAATCATATACAGTACTTTTTTTCCAGTAAGGTCTAAAAACCTAATAGGATTTTCCAAGATGTTTTTAAGTGACCTTCGACTCCACCATGCAGACACTTCTGAGGGAAGTATTTCCTCTTCAAACGGAGCATAACTTGAGACCCATACATTATCGGTGTAAGGCAGCGAATCTGTAGTAAAACTCTTTGCTTCCCCATCCACGGCAAACGCAGTAAATCCGTCAGCATCTGGACCAGTTCCAATGTAAAGATTAATACCAGCCTGGCTTGAAATTACAGTCCCTGCATCTCCATTTGAAAAATTGATAATCCAAACAAACAATATTGGGATAAGAAATAACCAGCTTTTTTTCCAGATGTTACGGTATAAAATCAGAGCCACAGGCAAAAGAAGCAAGGCGCTAGGTCGGGTAATAGCAGCAAGCCCTAGAACAAACCAGCCAATTGGGCATGGTTTTTCCCTTTCCAGCAAATAGAATGAAAACAGTAAAAGAAAAATATACATTGGAGTAATAAGCAAAGTTGAGCAGTAAAATAGGTTAACTCCGTACACAGCCCAAATTAACGAAGCAATCAAAGATATCTTTCTTCCAGCTCTTTCATAAACTATCCTATGAATTAGATGAACGGAAAAAACTCCGAACAAAAAACTAAGTGCAATTCCATAAATCATTGAGCTACCCATGATTTTATAAACAAAACCCAGAGTCATTGGGTACAATGGCGCCCTGAAATAAGGCGCGTAGATAAAAACATCACCATGGGAAATATTCTCTGCCCACACATGATGCCAGTTTGCATCAACAACAGGGTACAACCCGATAGGCTGCTGAATAATGGGAATAATAGCAGTACACCATAACACTGCAAAAAAACCGATCACAAAGAAAAAATCTTTTTTAGCCATCAGTGGTTTTCGAGATAATTGATGTAGTGGAAAAGCCTGCAAGAATTGGTACTATCTCTACCCTACCTCCATTTTTTTTAACGAAGTCTGCTCCTACCACCTGCGAAACTGTGTAATCGCCACCTTTTACTAATATGTCCGGTTTGATAGCTTTAATCAATTGAAGAGGAGTATCATCAGAAAATGGAACTACGCAGTTTACAGATCGAAGACTGGAAAGAACAGCAGTTCTGTTAACAAGCGGTTGTATTGGTCTAGTTGGTCCTTTAAGTCTAGCGACTGACTGGTCAGTATTCACTCCAACAAAAAGACAATCACCCATTTCTCTGGATTTTTCAAGAATTTCAAGATGCCCTGGATGTAACAAATCAAAACACCCATTGGTAAATACAATAGTTTTCCCCTGTTTACGCTGAGCTTCAGCAAAGGCAGTTGCTTCAGTTATGTCTAAAACTGCAACTCTTTTATGATAATCACTCAAAATGACTAACCTGGTGAAGAATGTCCTCCGGTTTCACTGCGTATACTCCTGGTTTAGCACATACAGCGGCAGCTGCAAGATTAGCCAATATCGCTCCATTAATTGTACTGATACCACAAGACTGTGTTAAACCCATCACAGCAATTACAGAATCTCCTGCACCGGACACATCAAACACAAGTCTGGCCACAGTATGCAAATGTTGAGTAGAATCATTACCTTTATTAACCAGCACAGACCCTTTAGAACCAAGAGTTATAAGAACGGCTTCTGCGGATAAACGATTCATTATCTGCCTGGCTGCATCAATTGCAGTGTCTACATCGTTTATGGTTATTCCCAAAGCCATGCCGGCTTCATGACGATTTGGTTTAAAAAGACTGCAATTAGAAAAACTCCAGAAATTTCTGATTTTGGGATCAACAGCTACTGGTATTTTTTGGGTAACACAGCTTTCTATAATGTGTGCAATGAGACTCTCTGAAAGAACACCTTTATCATAGTCTTCCAGTATAACCGCATCAATTTCGTTTAAAATCGAATCAATAGCCCCACGAAGAACAGAGTCAACAGGTCCAGCTAGCTCATGAGTTTTCTCTTTATCTATTCTGATTAACTGCTGATTTCTTCCCATTACCCTGGTTTTTACAGTGGTTGGTCTATCTCCATCAGAAACCACCGAATCTACATTTACACCTGCATTGTCAAGAAGATTCAGCAGTGTTTTTCCAGCCTCATCCTGCCCGACTATACCAGCCAAAAATGGTTTTCCACCAAGTGAAAGCACATTCAGTGCAACATTTGCAGCGCCACCTGGGATTTTTCTTTCAGAGTGATCACCAAGAGTAACTATAGGCACAGGAGCTTCAGGAGAAATTCGGGAAACTGTACCTTCAAGATAGTGATCAAGAACAAGATCCCCCACCACCAGTATCTTTTTCCCTTTGAATTTTTCAAGAAGGCTTTGCGTATTCGCGTAAGGTATCAATATTACCTCCATGAGCTGAGTAACAACAAGTACTACAATACAAAAAATGACAGGGGTAAAATAATGGTAAAACAAAGACCACGCATCAATGTAAAAGCTGAAGATACAGATGGCACCTACAGCAATCTGGTTCTTGTTGCTTTTTCCAGAGCTGAATTTGTGCTGGATTTTGCTAGGATGATGCCAGGAGCATCGGCTGCAAATCTAAAATCAAGGGTAATAATGTCCCCACATGCTGCCAAAGCATTTGCTGAACAGCTTATCAAACAAATTGAAACATACGAGAAAAAGAATGGTGCTCTTGCTGATTCAAGAGAACAGAATGCCATTGGTTTCAACGCTCCCGGCAATGAAGACTGAACTCTCAACCACCGAGAAGACCATCCGACTTGTTCTTTCTTTTCTTATTGGTGTACTTATATGGGGTGCAGCAATTGATGCTGAAACTTTTTTTATAATAGAAACTCCAGAGTTATTTTTTGAACATGATGAAACTTACGCCCTTCTAGGAAATTATTCACATTCAATTAATGTAAGACTTAGTGGCACCGGTCTGGAAATCCTGAGTCATCAGGTAAACTCGCCTCTTCAAACCATGGAAAAAACAATTTCAACAAGAGATATTCTATCGTTACCGGCGATTTTAAACATTGAGTTAAAACCCTCTGACATTAGTCAGCATGGAGCCGTTACCGTTTTGCAGGTTACCCCGGCACAGATTCCAGTTATTGTGGATACTATAATTTCCCGTTCATTGCCAGTTTCTGTGCGCTTTTCTGATGAAATACCAGCTAGATATAGATTTGTAAGTGTTATACCTGATTGCATAACAGTCACCGGTCCTTCGTCTATTGTACTTCTTATGGACAGTGTTAAATCTGAAATTTTTGAATTAAACTCAGGAGATGTTACCGCATCACTTGCTTTCAGTAGTGATATGGTTGCATACTCGGATGAATTGGTACAGATTCACTTCGTTGAGCCAATCGTACCAGATTCGGATTTGCATTAACTTTAATATGGGTTATTGACAAAGAGTGATAAAGGTTCGTAAATTAGTGTCGGTGTTATTAAGAAAGCTGTTAAGGCTAAATTCCAAATTCCTTCGGAGGGATCTAAATGGGTTCAAAGGTTCTTGTAAGAGTGCTGATCGTACTCCTTGCTGTTTTGCTTATTTTCAGAATTAACCAGCGGGTTGAAATGTACAGAATTCCTCGCGAGGCCTGCCGAGTTCAGATGTATGACCTTTCTGAGTCAAACATTGACCATATGTACGAATTTAACGGTGTACCTGCACCAACCTTGGATTCTTTGCTTGTTTACGGTTCTTTTGCCGATACAATGGCTGTATGCCCTTCCCTTGCTGCCGAGGGTTTTGTTGATTCCATGTATCACTACGATGCAAAACTTGCACTTGGAACACAGTTTGCCATTTCCTGCCCGAACCACGACAGACATGGTGGTATTGTTGGTGGTCTTATTGAACAAGACTTCCCCGATTCACTTTTCATGGAATCCGACTGGCTCGAGACATTCTCTAGAATTTCTTTCCCACAGTATGCGCTAAACAAAAGAATAGAAGTTTCCAGATCAGCTCTAATCCGAGTAAGCGAAGAGCAGGCATCTTATCTTGCAGGAAGATACCCTTCAATCCTGCGCCCTACTGATGTTGAAAATCTTGAAATCAATGTGTTCGAACTCTCAGATCCAATGGGTGGCGAGTATGTTTTTGAAATAATCGAAGATGAAGAACTAACTTTCTGGGAAAATCCTGATGCCAGGGGCCGAGCCAGAGGTGACTCCATCAATGTTCAAACATGGGTATTTATTGGTTATACAACTTCCAACCCTGATACTTCAAGGGTAGAAGTTTACTATCAGCAACCACTTAAATTCCCCAGCCGTGCAGATGGTGCTTTAGCAGGAGACAACGATAATATTTCAGTAGTGCGCCTTTGGGATCGTACAGAACTGGGTTATGTGAAAACTGAACTACGCGAAGTCGACCTTGTAAACGAACCTAAATGGGAAATGCTCATGGAGAACTACGGTGTTCCCGCAGAGGAAGAATAAGACTTAGTTAAACTCAATTACCCCGGAAGAGGAACATTTACCCTCTTTCGGGGTATGTTTTTGTATATTGCTTACTTATAACAGCCAAACAATAACATACACACAAATAGATGGAGGCTCGTAAATGAAGTCTTTTGAAGGAGTTGAAACTCTTGCTTCGGCAAGCACTAACCAATACAAACTCGCTCTTGCAATGGCAAAAAGAGTTAGAGCACTGCGTGACGGTGCACCTTGCCTTGTTCCAGAACTAGAAAATCCACAGCAGAATGCTGTAAAAGCTGCCATGGCAGAATTCGCCAAAGGTCTAATCTCATATACAGTAGCTGATGACCAGCACTAAATTCAAGGAGTAAAAGGGTAATGAAAAAGCTTCTTTTCCTGTCCGCATTTTTTCTATTTATCGTCATGGGTTGCGATACAGCACCACTAGATGCACAAGATGCAGCCAGAGTTGGTTCCATGATTATCACCATGGATGATATTGAATCTGAAATTCTTAGAATACCACCATATCAGCGTGCTTCTTTTGAAACACTTCGAGGCAAAAGAGCCCTCCTTGATCACATAATTGAACGCGAACTACTTCTTCTTGCAGCAAGAGATGAAGGTTTAGCTGAAGATTCCACAGTTCTCGCCATGATTGCTGTGGCGGAAGAGCAGGTTGAAGTTGTTAGAACAAGAGCAATGGGACAGGTTTTTTACCAGACGCAGATAATTGAATCTGTTGTGATTCCAGACTCTCTTATCGAAGATTACTACCAGAACAACATTGAACAGTACAGAAATGATCCAGTAGCCATGGTTTCACACATACTAGTAAGTAGCGATGAAAGCCTCACAGAAGCACAAGCGCTTCTTGATGGTGGAATGCCTTTTGATTCTGTAGCTATTCTTCTTAGCGAACATTCAGCCACAGCACCTCAGGGTGGAAGCATCGGCTGGACCGGGGAAAGACTGGACATCCCATTTGTAGGCGAAGATCAGGAGCTTCTTTCTCTTCTTCTCAATACAGAGCCAGGTGTTATTCTACCTCCTTACCAGACCAATCTTGGCACACACATATTCATGGTAACAGAGCAAAGACCAGAATCATACGAGGACATTGAAGTTGTCAGAGCTTCTATCGAAGAAATGCTCAGACCAGCACTCGTGAACGATTTCTTTAGAAACACATTCATGCCTGGTCTTTATGAAACTTATACTGTAACAGTCCACGAGACGCCAGTTGATGGTGTATATGCAGTTCTTGGTGAAACTACAATCACAGAAACTGATATTTTGGCCGAGCTGGAATCAATTCCGCCATACCAAAGAGAAAGTTACGAAACACCTGAAGGAAAACAACTGATTCTTGATAGCATGATTGAGCGTGAACTTATCAATCTTGCATCAATTGAAGCTGGTCTCGATCAGGACAGTTCCGTTGTTGCACAGGTAACAGAGGCAGAAAAACAGGTAGAGGAAACCATGAAAGGTGCCCTCATTCAAGAATACTATCAGCGCTATATCGTAGAGACTGCTGAAGTTGCAGAAAACGATATAATTGAATACTACGAAGCACACACTGGTGACATCTACGCTCAGTTTGCTCAGGTACAAGTTGCAGCTATTGTAACAGAATCCAGTGTTGAAATGGATGCTGTTGTTGCAGCTATCGAACAGGGGCAGACATTTGAAGAAACTGCTGCTGAATTTTCTTCTCATACACCAACAGCTTCCATCGGTGGTAATCTCGGTTGGGTTCCAATGAACTCTCCTATTCCTTACATCCCTGAAGACCTTGAGTTTGCAGAAGAATTATATGCAGCGCAGCCAGGGGATATGTTTGGTCCAGTAAGAACAAACCTTGGCCTAACCCTTCTCAAAGTAACAAACCGTCTTGAAGACGGCGTCAAACCACTTGAAGAAGTTCGCGAGTCCATCCAGGCTGCTCTTAGACCAGGCATTGTAAATGAATACCTGTACGATGTTATTTTCCCTCAGCTCCGAGAGAAATATCTTGTTGAAATTAACGAAAATGCATTTTTACCAGCAGTTTCTATTGGTGCAGACAGCTTAATGACAATGGCCCAGGGAGCCATGGCTATCGACCCTGAAACCGCAATTACCTACTTCAAATTATTCCTTGATAGATATCCTGAAAATGAAAGATGTGACCAGGCACAATTCCTTATCGGTTTCACTTTCAGTGAGCAGATGAAAGACTTCGATTCTGCAAGCTCTGCATTTGCAGTTCTTGTTGCAGAATATCCAGAATCTGAACTTGCAGATGATGCACAATGGATGATCGAAAATATGGAAACTCCTATAGAAGAGTTTATACCATTGGATATTCCTGTTGAAGAACCTACCGGAGAATAAATCAACCGAATATCTATTCTTTTTGGGGGAGCCATTTATGGCTCCCCTTTCTTGTTGCAATTTCTGGTTTTTGAAATGATATTCCAGCATAATTTTTTTGACACAACAGGGAGAGTTCTTTTGAAATCCAGATTCCTTTTTATTACTTTGCTCGCCATATTTTTCATAACCGGCTGTGGAACTGATCTGGGAGAAGACTCAACTCCTTCGCAGAAAGCTGCTCTTGCTGAAAGAAAACTACAAGACGGTGATCCGACCCAGGCACTTATTCTCATCAATTCGGCTCTTGAATCTGATCCAACAAACCCTCATGCTGCCCTCTGGAATGTAATCAGAGGTGAATGTTTATTCGACCTTGATAGAAAAGATGAAGCGCTTGCAATTGTTTCAAGATATCTCACATCTTCCAACCCAGCGGTAAGAGCAAAAGCTCTTCTTCTAAAAGCTCGGGTGGAAGCCACTTCTTCCCCGTCTTCCGCATTAAACACACTAGCGGCAACCGACTTAGAAAATCTAGATGAATTTAGAGCGCAGATCGCAGTTAATCTTTGCAGAAGTCAACTTGATCATATTCGATCTGAAGTTCTTCCAACATACCGCGCAAAGGGATGGTTTGAACTGTATGTTCTTCTTGAACTGGAGCAACGCTATGCTAGTACAGGTGATGTATCTAAAGCTGCACTTTACGGCGAAGAAATTGATAGGTTGTTTCCTGGGGCACACAATACCTGGGGTCGCCCTGACTATGCCCACCAGGGAACCGGAACCGATAGCTGGGTTGCATTATTAATGCCTCTTACTGGAGAGGGTTCAGTTTTTGCAAAACAAGTCTCCCAGGGAGCGCACCTTGCGTTTGACCGGTATTCTGAAATGCATGCTGAAGCTCCTGCACTTGTAGATTTTGATACACAAGGAGACCCAGGTAGGCTGATAGAGATTATGTCGTCTCTTTCTGATAACCCCTCTTGCATTGCTATTCTCGGACCACTTACAAGTTCATCTACCCTTTCCGCTGCTTCCATTGCAAAACAAGAATCGATGCCATTGCTCTCCCCTACTGCCACTTCAGGTGATATTGATGGCATTGGAAGCCCAGTGTTCAGACTGGTGGTAAGCGGTGGAAATCAAGCGGCAGCTATAGCAGAATACGCAATAAGAAGTCAGGGGTTTACCCGATTTGGAATACTCTATCCACATACAGCTCTTGCCACCGGGGAAGCAGAACAATTCAGGTCAGTTGTGGAAAGAATGGGTGGCACCATTGTTTCTTCACAAGGGTACCAGCCTGGAGACACTGATTTTAGAACACAAATAACTACCATAAAGGCAAACTCACCACAGGCAATGTTCCTACCTGTATCAGCATGGGACGCAATTCAAATAGCACCTCAGTTAAAATTTTACAGTCTTGAGGTTCCTCTTTTTGGTACTTCCGGCTGGGATGATCAACTTCTTATAAGACACGGTGGTGAATATGTTGAAGGATCTGTTTTCACTGTTGCTTTCGGACTGAGTTCTCTTTATCCAGAGACTGCCGGATTCGTTTACAACTACAACCGTACTTACAACCAGGCACCCACAGCGATTTCAGCTCAGGGTTATGATGCAGCATCTATGTTATTAGATGCATGGGGACGGGTTTCCAGCCCTACAAGAAGCCGGATTGCAAGAAAGCTTTCCTCAATGCAACCATGGTATGGTGCTTCTGGCAGATGTATTCTTGGCAATGATACCGAAACAAGAATTTCATGGCCAATGATGACAATAATTGATGGAGAAATACTTGGCATCGATTAAAGAAGCAGAAAAAAACTACTTAGGTATTGATATTGGTGGTACCTATGCTAAAATTGCCGTTCTCAACAATGGTGTTTTTAGATTTATCGATAAAATTGCCACTGGTATTCATTCTTCACCAGATGTTGTTCTTAATCGTATAGCAGAACGAATTCTTAAAGAATACTCAGAGATTACCAGTGTAGGCGTTGGTACAGCTGGGCTTATAGATATACAGGCTGGAGGGTTAATCAAATTCAGTCCGAATTTACCTTTGTGGAATAAAATTAATGTTGGCAAAATACTGAAAAATCTTCTAAGGGTTCCTGTGATTGTAAATAATGATTGTAATGTTTTCTCTATTGGAGCCATAAATTCAGGGATAATTCCTTCAGACGGTTTGTGGTTATTTGTTACGCTAGGCACTGGAATTGGTGGAACTATAATCAATCAGGGAAAAATTTTGTACGGAAGTGGTCACTCAGGTGAATTCGGCCATACTACCATTCAAGCATCAGGCATTCCATGCCAGTGTGGTTCTGACGGATGTTGGGAAAAATATGGAGGCAAAGAAGCACTGATATGGTACTATACTAGGCTTACTGGGCAAAGGATATCTCCCGAAGAACTATCATACCTTGCTTCAAAAGGCAATATCCAAGCTATTGAAGCTTTCCGGGAATATGGCAGATGGATTGGTATTGGAATGGCCAACCTGGCAAATTGTTTTTCTCCAATGGGATTTTTTATTGGAGGAGGGTTATCCGCCACATATATTCATTTTGAAGACTCTGCAAGGCATGAATTCCAAAAACGGTGTAAACATCCTTGGAATGTTACTGTTTTGAAAGATTCACCGTATGCCGGTGCCTTTGGAGCCGCATCAATGGCAGGAAACATATGCTAGCCCTGTTGTTTTTTATTCTGGTATCTCAACCGGATACAACCTCGGTTGAGCCTATGGAATCAATGGCGTACAGTGCTGATTCCTTAATTTTTAACATATCAAATGAAAATTTGTCTCTTATCGGGTCAGCATCTTTAGGACAAGATCGAATGAGTATCTCAGCAGATACTATCAGGTATCTATCCACCGAAGAAGTTGTATTGGCCTCTGAAAATGTTCAACTTTCTGATGGTGGAGATGATGCCACAGGAGCCGCACTGATCTACCACATGCCCACATCAACAGCACGAATATTTTCCACAACATCATTTTATGATAGAGCTCAATACAACAGCGAAACTGTAACAATGCTTAGCAGGGATGAATTTAATCTAACAAATGTTGTTTTTACTTCCTGCGAAAAAGACACTTTCGATTACTACTTCTGGTCTGAAATGATGAAAGTTTATCCAGACGACAAAGCTGTGGCAAAACCCATAATTCTTTACATACAAGATACACCTATATTCTGGCTTCCATATGCAGTATTCCCAATACGAAGAGGTCGCTCCTCTGGTTTCACAATTCCAACAATAGGCTCTTCTTCCCGTGACGGACGCTACATAAGAAAAATTGGTTACTATTTTGGGTTCTCTGATTATTTTGATCTTCTTCTCAGTTCCGACCTTATGGAAAAAACAAGATTCCAGGTAACAATCACAGAAAGACATAATCTAAGATACGTAATGAATGGTAGAAGCAGAATTCAATGGCGTCGTCAGTTCGCAAACAGTAGAGACAGATGGCTTGTTGAATCAACACACACCCATGAGCTTGCAGACGGAACCATGGTTCGACTTGCAGGGAATTTTGTCAGTGATCGCTCTTATCTTGAGGAAACTCAACAGACTCCACAAGAACGAATGGAAGGAGAGCTTAGATCTTGGTTATCTTTCTCTAAAAATATTGGACGGGGCAGTGCCCAGGTCAACATGGAATACACAGAATACCTGGATGCACTTCCAGATACAATAGATTATGAAATTCTTTCCGAACTAAGTGCCCCAGACATAAGATACACCCTACCTTCAGCACCTTTACTGGAAAACCCGGCGGACCCAGCCAACCACCGTTTATGGCACAGTCTTTATTGGAATTTCAACTCACACTACCTTACAGAAAAAACGGAATGGGAAGATTCTTCCCTTTATAACGCTGGGTTTAAAATGTCTTCAACCATGAGTTCCTCCAATCGCCTTGGTGGTATTCTTTCTGTTTCTCCATGGTTTAAAGCAACCGGAACCATGTATGATCGTGATCTTCAGGGTAACAAATTACCAGGCTGGTTTCACAATTCTGCTGGCATTTCCCTCTCAACAGATATCTATGGCATGTTTTCCACAAGTTTAGCCGGTTACTCTGTTCTGCGTCATACAATATCTCCTTCAATTTCAACCAGTTGGGCACCTGAACGATACTTTGCCACTGATGGGGAATTTCATGATGCAGAAAATGCTGATTCTGTTTATTACAGATTCAGTGATTTTTCTCTGCCATCCTCTGGAACAGTTGTTACATTCTCACTTCTTAATCAACTTGAGGGTAAAAGACTCAATCGAGGTACGATCCAAAAAAAATCCCTTGCTGAATTATCCGTTTCCACAAGTTGGAGCCCTGACCGAGAAGATCAAACTTTCACCCCTTTCGCTGCAAGCTTAAACCTTACCCCGGCGCAGTGGATTTCATCACGAGTGAACAGCTCATACAACCAATATACAGGCCAGGCAGAAAACCTTTCTTTTACCACAACCATTCAACTGGCTGGTGATGATCCCACTATGCAACCAGATTCCAATTTTATTTTGATACCACTTTCGTGGAGGTTAAACCTTTCACACAGCTGGAATCCATCTTTGTATTCACAGGAAGATGATCTGAACAAACTAAGATTATCTGTTAACCTTAATTTAACAACACGCTGGTCTTTAAACTATCGGGCATATTATGACATTACCGAAGATAACTTTATCAGCCAAGATTACTCTATAAAACGAGATCTAGATAGTTGGGAAGCTATATTTACCAGACACGTTTCTGATATTGACACCGGATTTTATTTCCGTATCAACATTAAGGCATTCCCGGATATAAAGGTAGAACAGCACACCAGCAGTTTCTAACTAACTGTGCATCAGGTTTGCACTTGACAAATTGCCCTATAAGCTCTAATATAGCGTTACATTGTGTTTTTGTTATTTTATACGCGAAAGGGGTTAAAGTTGAACAAAAAAGAACTTATAGGATATGTAGCTGATAATGCGGATCTTTCAAAAAAAGATGCATCTGCCGCTGTTGATGCTTTCATCAATGGAATTACCAGTGTTATCGAAAAGGGTGAAAAGATTTCCCTTGTTGGTTTTGGTACTTTTGGTGTTAAAGAAAGAGCTGCCCGTGAAGGTGTTGTTCCTGGAACAAACGAAAAAAGAATGTATGCAGCAAAGAAAGTTCCATTTTTCAAGGCTGGAAAAGCTTTGAAAGATAAAGCTCTCTAGTAAAAATAATATACTTTAAGAGGGAAGGGTCGTAAGGCTCTTTCCTCTTTGTATATTAGACTTATGAAATGGTCAGCAATAATTACGACTTACAACAGTGAACAGGTCATAAGCAGAGCTCTAGGCTCTCTGTTTGCTCTGTCGCCTAAAGAAAAACCATCTAAGGTTATAGTAGTTGATAATGCTTCCACAGATGGAACAATTCCAATTATAGAAACCTGCAATTTCCCAGTGCATATCATAAAGAATCAGACCAATCTTGGTCTTTCAAAAGCGAATAATATTGGAGCTTCTTGTATTAAAGAAGGAAGTATTTTCTTCTTGAATCCCGATGTAGAAATTCTTCCTGGTGCTATTACAGCTTTATATGAATTCCAGGTGAAACATCCAAAAGCGGCTCTTATAGGTCCTGCAATGATTGATGAAAACCAAAAAAGACAATCCACAGCCAGAACCTGGCCGGATCCACTAACAATAGCTTGTAGACGAACGTTACTTGGAAAAACCAGCTGGGGAAAAACACGAGCCCTTAACCATCTCGAGCAATTCAATTCCACCACCCTTGCCGTACAACCCCATTGGCTTGTAGGTGCCGCCATGTGGCTTACACCGGCAGGCAGAAAAACAACAGGGTTAATGTCGGAAAAGTATTTTCTTTATTTTGAAGATGTCGAATGGTGTTGGCGTGCCTGGTTATCAGGTTTAGAGGTATGGTTTGAGCCCAAAGCAGAAATTCAGCATGTCTGTCAACGACAAAGCACCTCCGGTGGTACAACACTTAACTATCACTTGAAAAGCATGTTAAGGTTTTTATTAACTCATCCGAAGGTGCTTTTCAATAAAGGTCCAGGTGGTTTCAAGTGAAAAACAGAAATTTTCATTTTCTTCTTCCTTTAACTGACATAACTCTGATTTCTCTGATCTTCATGGGTGGCTTCTGGGTCAGGCATTCTCTTCTTCTGGATATAATGGGGTCTGATTTCAGACTTTCAGTATACCACTATTTCCTAACAGGTCTGGTTCTTGGTTCAGTTCAAGTTACAATAATGGCTGTTTTCGGTGTGTACAGAAAAGAATTTGGCCTTGGTATGATTGAAGAGATAGCAGGAATAATCCGTAGTGCCCTTCTTGCAGTTCTTTTTACATTGGCCACAACATTTATAACACGGCAGTTATTGTTTTCAAGATTTGTTTTAATTTTCTCGTTCCCTGCATCTGCTCTTCTTCTTAGCTTCTGGCACTCACAATTCAGAAAACTCATCAGTAAAACTGGCTTCCCATCAAAAGTTCTAATTTTAGGAACATCAGATAGTGCAAAACAACTTGGTGATTTTATGGAAAACCGTGCGCTTGTTAATTACAAAGTTGTACAATACATGCGGTCAGAAACCCCTACTGAAACAATAGCTGAAAAAATATCAGTAAGTAAAATTGATGAACTTGTTGTTGCAATCCATTCCATGCCCTCCGATAAATTATCTTCTATTATTCTAACCTGTGAAAAACTAGGGGTTCAATACAAAATTGCAGCAGATATCTTTGCACTGGTTAGCCTTACAGCAAAAGTAGCACACATGGGTGGAACAACTTTGATTGAATCTGTTCCCGCCCCACTTTCCGGATGGGGTCTGGTTCTAAAACGAGCTCTGGATCTGATACTTACTTCTTTTTTCATTCTTCTTCTACTGCCTGTGTTTATGTTCACCTCACTTGCAATTTTTATTGATTCTGGTTTTCCGATTTTTTACAAACAAACCAGGCTTGGCAAAGGCAATGTTCCATTTAAAATGCTTAAATTCCGCTCAATGCGGGTAGGGGCTCATGAAGAAAAGACAGCTCTTGCTGATAAAAATGAATCCAAAGGTTTGTTATTTAAGATTAAAAACGATCCACGGGTGACAAAAACAGGTAAATTTATCAGAAGATGGTCCATAGATGAATTGCCCCAGCTTTTTAATGTGATGTCAGGAAAAATGAGCCTTGTGGGGCCACGCCCTCCCCTACCAGAGGAAGTTGAAGAATACAGCAGAAGAGACTTCAAAAGATTACAAACAATTCCAGGGGTTACTGGAGTATGGCAGATATCAGGAAGAAGCAAACTAGGGTTTGATGAAATGGTAAAACTTGATCTTTATTATGTTGACAACTGGTCAATATGGATGGATCTCGCAATACTCATGCTTACTCCTTCAGAAGTTATCAAAGGCTCAGGAGCATACTAATCTTTAGGTGCAATTGGCACAGACCCGACTACTAACCTTTCTATATCGCTGGACTACTTACACATAGAAATGGCATGTTATATGCTACTTTGTGTGGTGTAGCCGTAATTGAAAAATAACTTGAAAGGATATTACAATGAAACAGATAGCAGGAAACAAAATTGCCGATGAAACAAAAGCCACAGACAAACTCACACTTGTAGACTTCAGTGCAGACTGGTGTGGACCATGCAAAATGCTTCACCCTGTGCTTGACAAACTTACAAAAGAGCTTAGTGATAAAGTGAACTTCCTTACAGTAGACATTGATAAAGATCCTGCTGCAGCCAATCAGTTCGGAGTAAGAGGCGTACCTACCATGGTTATTTTCCACGGTGGAAAAGAAATCGATAGAATGGTTGGATTCAGAGATAAAGCTTCACTTAAAAGAGAGCTTGAAGCTCTGGCAGTTGGAACTCTGTAACAATGAGTTTCAGCGTTAACATAGATGCTGGATTGATGAATAGCGGGGGCACTAACAGCAAGACAGGCTCTTACCAGCTCGTCATAGCTGGCGGTGGCCCTGCGGCCCTTTCCGCTGCTATTTATGCTGCTAGGTACGGAATAACCCATGTGGTGCTTGAAAGCTGGAAACCAGGTGGCCAGGCAGCTCTTACAGCCGAGATTGAAAACTATCCCGGTTTCAGTTCAATAGCAGGTTCCGACCTAACTAATGCTATGAAAAAGCAGGCTGTTGAAGCTGGTGCGGTTTTTGTTATGGAAACTGTGGAAAGTACAACAGAGATTAATGGCAAAATCAAAATCAAAACTGATTCAGCAGAATACACTACAGATTATTTAATCATTGCAACAGGTGCAGCACCTGCAACACTGGGTGTTCCAGGTGAAAGCAAATACTACGGTCGTGGTGTAAGTTTTTGTGCCACATGTGATGCTCCTTTTTTCAGAAACAAAAAAGCTATTGTAGTGGGAGGAGGAGACAGCGCAGTTAAAGAAGCTCTCCATCTTACACATGTTGTATCGGAATTAGGGTTGGTTCACCGAAGAGACAAACTTCGTGCAGAACCGCTTCTTGCTAACAAGCTTATAAATAATGAGAAGGTCACTCCGTACTGGAACAGTCAGCTGGCTGAAGTTGTAGGGGACGATCAAGGAGTAACAGGCGTTATTCTGAATACACCGGACGGCAAAAAGCATATAGACACAGACGGAGTATTTTTGTATGTAGGTACAGTGCCTGCAACAGAACCTTTTGCAGGTCTGGTTGACCTTGATGCCAAAAAAGCGGTGGCCACACAAAACATTGTTGGAACATCAAATCCACGAGTTTTTGCAGCTGGTGATGTTACCAATAACGGTTTCAGACAGGTTGTTACCGCAGTATCTGAAGGGGCAAGGGCCTCAGCAGCAGTATTTGAACTGCTAGAAATGCAAGAATAAGGAGAAAAATATAATGCCACTACTGTCAGACGAAGACAAAACTGCCATAAAGGGTCACTTTGATCTTATGACAGAGGATGTAACAGTAACACTCACAAAAGCTCCAGGTGAATGCGAAACTGAAACCATACTTAATGAACTTAGTGAGCTTTCAGCAAAACTTACCCTCGAAGTTATTGAGTCAAAAAAAGAATCAGCACTGTTACCAAGCATGAGCATTGGAAATACCGGAAGACTTATTTTCCGCGGTATTCCATCAGGTTATGAGTTCAGTAGTCTCCTAACAGGAATTATTGATTCAGGTAGAACTGAAGAAACTCTTTCGCAGGAAACAAAAACTTTCTTAGACAATCTTCAAGAAGATCTTCACATAAGAGTATTTGTTACCCCTACCTGCCCACATTGCCCTCCATCAGTTGTGCTGGCACACAGAATGGCAGCATATTCTGACAGGGTTATTGCTGAAGCCATTGAAGCTAACGAATTTCAGGAACTTTCAACAAAATATCAGGTACAGGGTGTTCCACGGACTGTAATCAATGAAACTTTTGCTGTTGAGGGTGCTCAACCAGAAGCATATCTGGTTGAAGGGTTAAAAAAACACATGGAAGCCGGTTTATAGATAATGTTACTACTGATCCTTGCACTTACATCCGGTTGGAGTTTAACCTTCCCAGGGGCCAATGATGGTTTCCTTGAACCAAGATTGTTTTTTCAGCCGGATGAGGATCAATTCATCTACACAAAAATCAATAATCAAGTAACTTTGGTTAAGTACGGACCTATTACTTTCGGAGTAGGTCTTGCTATGGATACCTTTATGGGCACAAGTAGCAAAGAATCTGATATCGCATTCAATGTATATGGTGGTCATTGGAATATTCGCGGTTTTTTTGGCTTAGACTACCGGAATATGCTTTTTTCCCTGTTTACAGATCATGAGTGTTTTCACAACATCGATATGGCTGATACCAGTGGTCAGTACATGAATAACTTAAAACTAGGTATTGAAAACCATATTAACATAAGAATGGAAGATCGGGCCATATTCATGCCAGCAGGTCTTGTGCCTGACTACAAAGTGAGCTTGGGTTTCTACCGACCATCAAATGACACCTTTCAGAAAGGGCATCTCTTTGACTGGTCCATCCACGGTAATATGGATTACCCTATTCTTTCCACTCAGGAAATGGTGTACGGAACAATCTGGCATTCAGACATTTACTTCCACCTAGACGATAATTCCAGCAGCAGACATTCCGGCGAGCTTTACGGCAGACATCACACCAAAGATGGAGATATCACTATCTTTATAAGACACTACCTTCACGACACCCAACCAATTCGAACCCTCAGTGGAGAAACCTGCTTTGGAATGCGCTTCCAGTGGTAACTGGCTAAAAATCATTTCCAATGTAAATTCCTTATATTAGGAAAGTTATAGGATATTTATTTATTTTCTGGAGGTAAAACAATCTACGCTACGAGTTATTCTATTTCATGTATCTTTTAAATATTCTTGATCCAGAGACAATACAGTGAATAAATCAGACCGTTCTCCTATTGATCTTTTTTTTACTATTTTAAAACCTTTGATGATGTTCACCATCAAAAAACCAATTCTGATAATCTCAATTGGTATTCTGCTTGGGGTGCTTGGGTTTTTTCAGAGCAGCAAGTTAACCATAGACACTGATATTTCAAACCTGCTTCCTGAGCAGAATCCAACAGTACTTGCTATGCAAGAGCTTCGCCAGACCGTAGGCGGTGAGGCTGCAGCTGCTGTGGCAATTACAAGTTCTTCTTTTCATAACAATGTTCAGTTTGCAGAAACTCTGATTCCGCTGGTTCTTCAACAGGTTCAACCTGATGGAGAACCTTATTTCACCAGAGTCGATTACCGCAAAGATATTTCTTTCATGACGAACAATGCACTTTATTTTGCTACAGATTCAGAACTTAAAGGTCTTATTGATTTCCTGAATGAAATGACATCAATCCAAACTCTAATTCAACCGACCCAGTCTGAACTTACCATTAACACAAGTTCGTTTTTTGAAAACATAAATGTCAGTGAGTATCCAATCTCAGAAGACAGCCTTACACTAGTGCTGCAATTCTATCCTGCTTATTCTCAAACTGATGTGGGTTACATTGAACGGGCATTTGCCATGCTTGATTCCGTTTCAACTGAGCTTATGCCTGCTGATTACCATTCTGATATGGAGATAATATTAGGCGGTCGCATGCAAAGGCAGATGGTGGAAATCAAAGCCATTACAAATGAAGTTACAAGTTCCTTTGGGTTAGGAGTAATTGTAATTCTTTTGCTAGTAACAAGTTACTTTTTTGTAAAGGCCTACTATGCAAAAGCTGAAAAAAAGAATGATCTGTCCACAATATTACAACTGCTGGTCAGAATCCCAGTTATTGCCGCTTTGATAGGAATTCCACTTGTTCTATCACTATTGTGGACTTTTGGTCTAGCGCAGGTTGTTTACGGATCTCTGAACATGATGACCTCAATCCTTGGTCTTATTCTATTTGGCCTTAGCATAGATTATGGTATTCACTTCTACGCCCGTTACACTGAAGAGCGAGGTGAAGGTAATTCAGTTGAGAATTCAATTCTTACAACATTCCAAAGTTCAGGTCAGGCGATTACAATTGCAGGGTTAACTACTGCTATTTCTCTGTTTGTTCTTATTTTTGCTGATTTCAAAGGTTTTTCGGAATTCGGTTTTATATCTTGCACCGGAATCATTTTTGGTCTAATTTCCATGCTTTTTATACTTCCAGCTCTTCTGGTTGTATTTGAAAAAACTTCACTTCTTTCTCTTAAATCAAACTCTCCACACAAGAAAAAAGCATCAGGAAAACCATTTCCAGCAGCTGGTTTTGTAGTTACCTTGAGCCTGCTTTCTGTTGTTTTTGCAATTCTACTTCTACCTAGGATATCCTTTGAATACGATTTTGATACTCTTGAACCTGTTTTTGAGGAATACGAAATAAGACACCAGGTGATCAGCAGGGTTTACCCCACTTCAAACTACCGAAATCCTGCATTCATTCTACTGGATCAGAATGAAAATTCAGAACCTCTTTTAGCATACCTCAGGGCAAGAGTCGAAAGTGACACAACAATTCTTTCTGTTGAAGCACTTCAAGAGCGTTTCCCCACCAGTGCTGAAGATCAAAGCCGAAGGCTATCTCTTCTGCAGGAAATACGCATCCTGCTTGATGGCCCTTTTTTCACCATCGCCAATACACAAGACGTTCAAAGGTTAAGATTGGCTGCTCAAACCAACCAGGCAATTCAACTATCTGATGTTCCTGAATACCTTACAGATATGTTCACTTCAAAAGATGGTTCTTTAGGCTCTTTTATAATGATCTTCCCTGAACAGGAACTTTCTGATGGCCGCAATTCAATAGCATTCAGCGAAGCTATAGGTACAATAGAATTGGAAGATGGAACTATTTTTACAGCTGCATCAACTTCTCTTGTGGCTGCAGAAATGTTGCGTTTACTTCAGAGGGAAAGCTCATGGATAATATCTGCAACATTTATTCTTGTGCTATTGCTGATGTACCTGAATTTCAAAAACATGTATCTGACTCTGCTGGCATTAACACCGCTTATGGTAGGTATGCTCTGGACTTTCCTTCTAATGGAGCTAACAGGTGTAAAACTCAACTTCTACAACATGATTGTTCTTCCTGTACTGTTAGGCATTGGCAATGATGCTGGAGTTCACATTGTTCATCGTTACATGGAACTGGGACCTGGAACCATCAGAAAAGTACTATCAACTACAGGAAAACATGTGGCTATGGCTTCAATTACCACAATGATCGGTTTTTCAGGATCCCTTCTTAGTTCACACCCAGGGTTAAGGTCAATTGGTCACATTGCCGTACTGGGTATAGCATCAACAATGTTAAGTGCTCTTGTATTCCTGCCAGCACTTCTGCAGCTACTTGAGAACTTTAAGAGCAAAAAACTCATCAACAAGTAATACCGTAGAATTTATTCTTCCAGCAATTTTTCAACCCTGACAATTC
>JAOZUR010000036.1:0-14119 GCA_029938555.1 Candidatus Sabulitectum sp.
CTAGTGTAGAAATCAATCCTTACTTTTAACTCAGTACCATCTTTCAACAAAGAGTTTACGAGTATATAGGTTATTCTTGCTTTGCACAATTCCAAAATCATCCGTTCCTATTTTTAAGATTCTTACTTGACAATTTTTCATGTATACATATGTTTACTCTTGTGTTTGTTTTTGATTATTTGTTTCTTTTTGAAAGGAGTTAACATGGAAAATCCCATTATGAAACATGGTACTTTCGGATGGTTTGAACTGATGACAACAGATGTGGAAGCTGCAAAAACATTTTATAATGGATTATTCGGGTGGGAATATGAAACTGTTCCAATTACCCAGGGCTTTTATACAATGGTAAAGGTTGATGGTATACCGGTTGCTGGAATCATGGAAATGGTTGAAGAATGCAAAGGTATGACTCCTTCATGGGATATCTACATTACAGTTGAAGATGTTGATGTTACTGTAATCAATGTTACAAAGCTTGGCGGCAAGGTGCTTCGTCCTGCTTTTGATATTCCCAATGTGGGTCGTTTCTGCGTACTGCAAGATCCCCAGGGAGCTGTGATTATGGCCATGAGTTACCTTAAGAAATAATCTATTTATAACCGGCTGCTTTTTGAAAACAGCCGGTTATCTCTTATGTGCAAACCTTTGATCGATCTTATATAACTTGATAAATATTTTTCCTGTAAACTGTTCTCTAAGATTAAATGAAACTGCCACGGCGCAAGAGGCAGAGTATCTAAAAGAAGGCAAAGAGAAACCAAGAATACTGAAGCCGATTGTTCACTTCCTGGGGCGGGAATTAGACCCTCCTCAGATTAAACTCTCCCCCGGATTAATTAATTATTTACCTCAGGTAAACAACCTTCTGTGAAACAGTTAAGCCACTAACTTCCAGCATAATAATGTACTGACCGTTTGGAACGGATGTTTCTGGAGTCCAGCTGAATTGGTTATTGCCTTCAATGCAGTTTTCAGATAACAAATTGGTAATTTCTCTTCCCTGCAGATCGTAAACAGTAAGTTCAGCAAACGAAGCTACCGGCAAAGTGAAGGACAAATTAAGACTTCCATAAAAAGGATTTGTAATACTGTTAAATCCTAAAAACTCACTAACACTCTCATTGTTCTGATCCAAGTTCAAAATCTCATCGTTAAATGCATAAAACAAATCCACACCGGTATAAAATGCTACATGTGGTCTACCCATAGAGTCAAGAACTAAGTCAGAATCGCCTCCGCCTTCCCCATTAATCAGGCATAAACTTTCTGTATGCCAACTTGTTCCATCATTCCATGAATAAAGAAGAGAGTCCCCTTCCATATTGCAGTGGATTAAACGGGGATTGTCGTACTGATCAATAGCAAGTGAAGTATCGTATTCATTTACTCCGGTATCTTTAGTATCTTCAATTGCAACACTCATAATAGTTTCTACATTCCACACAGATCCATCCCATTCAGCATATCTTAGCTCACCTGGAATTCTATATGAAATACACGGGTAATCACTTCCATTATGTGCAAGAGAAATGCCCATTGGCTCACTGGTCATGGAAGTGTCTACAAAAGCAGTATGCCATATCCCACTGTTATCTCGATTGGCATATTTTAACCCAGAGGTAGGTTGTGTCATACTGTATGCAATAAAGACTTCGTTAACGCCTTCTCTTAGTATAGAATTGTAGTTCCCAACATCAGAACCCGCATCTACAAGTTCGGTAAGCCATTGACTACCGGTATTGTACAAATATTTTAGTTTCTGATCATAAGAGTAATAACTTATTCCTGGATTGTTCTCATTACTTAATCCTAAAGAGTTCCACACACCAGACGCACCTGTAGGCATTACATAATTCCAACTATCAAAGACTGGATCCTGAACCGCTGAAATAATTAACCCACTCCAACAAAAAGAAACATGTGAGATATCGTTCTCGTCAGTGACAATATCAAAATACTCGCAATCACCATAATATGATTCATAAATGAGCTCAGTACTCCAATAAGTGCCATTGTACTCTGCGAATTTTGCACCTTGCCCTGGTCTACCATAAACAATTCGTGGAACATCCGAGCTATCCAGACTGATGGCAGAAGTTTGTCCTCCCGAAGTGGAAACGGTTTCAACATTCCATTCAGCATTTGCAGAAAAAAGCAAACTGCTAACAAATAAAAGAGACAGTAGTAATTTATTCATCTTCACACCTTTCTATAAAACAAGCCCAATCATTACTATAAGCAAGCTATACAATCATGTAAAGATATGATTCATTCAAAAACATATTGAAATTACAGATTCTTATAAGCTGTATTCGGGACATGCCTGTTTTCCTGTTATAGAGCAGGTGTTTTGCTCTTTGGAAGAAAAGTACTAATTGCGTTAATGAAACTTCTCAAAATATTAACCGTTAAGCAATTGTATCATTTCCCATCCATACCCATTCCTGACAACATTTATCGTGGTCTTTCTGAATCCGGTAGGCTGGAACAAAAGATTTTCCCCGATTGAATATCTGCTTGAATTAATTTACAAGATATATAATTTGCACAAACCTCTACCCAGTTTTTTTGAACCTCAAAGTTGCTGTTGTAAGAAGAACGACTCCAAGCAAAAACATAGCAAGATAGTTTGGCCATAGTATGTCTAGGCCGTTGCCTTTCAGGAAGATATCCCGGAGGATGGTCATCATGTATCGCATGGGGTTGAATAAGGTGAAAAATCTGATAATCGCTGGCATATTGGCTATTGGAAATGCAAACCCGGAAAGAAGGGATGCAGGAAATATCACAAAAAATGCACTGAGCATAGCCTGCTGCTGGGTACGGCTAATTGTTGAAATCAGCAGACCCATCCCCAGAGTATTCATTAGATAAAGAACTGCCCCTAGCATAAGCAGTGGAAGGCTTCCCTGTAATGGTATGTTAAACCAGAATACTGCCACAGCAGTTACCACAAGAACATTTACCATTCCGATAGCGCCGAAAGGTAAAAGCTTACCAACAATGAATTCCCACCTTTTCATAGGTGTAACCATGATCTGCTCCATGGTTCCGATTTCAACCTCTCGCACAACTGCCATGCTGCTTAATATAAGAGTCACAACCATAACCATCATTGCAATAACACCTGGCACATAAAAATTTCTACTTTTTAGAAGGGGGTTATACCATGCCCTTGATTCAACAGTAATGGGTGGTTGTTGATTGCTTGAAAGAATCGCAGCTGCGTAACCTGCTGTAACTCCTGCTGATAACCCGCGTGAACCATCAGTAACAAATTGCATCTGTCCCTGCTGATTAAAAAGAATCATCGCCTGAACTTCACCCTGATCCATAGCATACCATGCTTCATCATAACTGGATCTGTATGTGGGAATGAATATTCCTGAAGAAACAAATTGATCTACTGTCGCTCTTGTTTTTGTGGTATTTGCCATGTCTACTATGGCTGTATCCACCTTTTTGACATCAGTTGTTACTGCATAACCAAAAATCAGTGTTTGAAATATAGGCATTACTAAAATAACAATTCTCATTCTGGGATCTCTGAGAGTTTGAAGCAATTCCTTCTTAAGCATGAATTTTAGTCTATTTGTCATTATCTGCCGTCCAGATTTAGTTTAAGTTTTTTCATGGTCATGGCCAGAATCACAGCAGCAAATAAAATAAGAAACAACAGTTCCTTGGTGGGTGCCATTCCCCATGTACCTTTCAGAAATATGGTTCTTAAGAGAGTTACAAAATATGTTGCAGGAATTAGTTTAGTAATGGCCTGAACAACTGTTGGCATTGCCTTTATGTCGTAAACAAAACCTGAAAGTATAAACCCTGGAAGAAATGTTATTACAAGAGCAAGCTGACTTGCAAGAAGCTGACTTTTGGCTGCTGTACTAATAAGAATGCCAACAGAAAGTGTTGTAAAAATAAACATTCCACTCACACCGGCAAGAGCAAGCAGACTGCCATTAAGAGGAACTCCGAACAGGAACAAAGCCATAAGTACTGCTACAATAAGATCGATTACACCAATAATGTAATATGGAACCAACTTGCCAATAAGAAACTCTCCCTTGCGCATTGGAGTTGATACAAGCTGCTCCATGGTGCCATTCTCCCACTCGCGTGCCACACATAAAGAGGTAAGCATCGCTGCAATCACATTTAATATTATTGCTATCAGTCCTGGAATTATTGACCAGGTAGTATCCATTGCAGGATTGTACGCAGTTATTAAACTCATGGCAGCAGTTTGCGCTGCATTTTTTGTAATTCCATCTGCATACATTATAGAAAGTCGGGCTGTATTAGAATCGCTGCCGTCAACAAGTAGCTGAACTGTTGATGATTCGTGCCTTGTTATTTTTTCTTCAAAATCTGGTGGTATTACAAGAACTGCAGTTGCCTGACCAATCTGAATAATACGATCTGCATCCTGCTGAGAATTACAAACGCCAGCAGATTGAAAAGCTTCTGAATTGGTAAAATCGCGTATAAGATTTCTTGAAGTAACTGTATTGCTTTGATCCCATACTGCAAGAGGTACATTATCTACATTAAGAGAAAGACCATAACCGAATAGAACAAGCAGCAAAACAGGTATTGCAAGCCCCATACCCAAACTACGAGGGTCACGGATCACATGAATGATTTCTTTTTTTGCTATTGCTTTTACCCTTTGACGGTTCACTTGCTTACCCCCTTTTGAACAAGAGATACGAAAACATCTTCAAGAGATTTTTTCTCATATTTCCTCTTTAATTCAATAGGTGTACCCAAGGCAATAACCTTGCCTGCCCTCATGATAGACAAACGATCACAATACTCTGCTTCCATCATGTAATGTGTTGTAACAAAAACGGTGGTGCCAGCTTCCGAAAGTTTTCGAATCGTCTCCCAAAACTTGCGCCTTGTTATTGGGTCTACGCCTGAAGTTGGTTCATCAAGAAAAAGAATACTAGGGTTATGCATAACTGCACTGGCAAGTGAAAGCTGCTGCTTCCACCCAACAGGAAGACTACCTGTGATTTTCTTTTCCTTACCGGTTAGTCCAGCGCTTTCAATGGCCCTTTTAACCGCTTCTTTGCGATTGCTGATTTGGTAAATACCGGCAAAGAAATTTAGATTTTCTTGGATTGTCAGATCATCATATAGTGAAAACTTCTGACTCATGTATCCAATAAAAGTTTTTACTTTCTCTGGGGTCTTTGAAATATCAACACCACCAACTAAACCACGACCTGAGGTTGGCTTCAAGATACCGCAAAGCATTCTTATTGTAGTAGATTTTCCTGCGCCATTAGCTCCTAAAAAACCAAATATTTCACCTTTATTCACTGAAAAAGAGATATCATCCACAGCGGTGAAGTCTCCGAATTTTTTAGTAAGATGTTCAATTACCACTGCTGGCTGTTCCTGTATATTTTTCTGCTCAACCATGATTTTTTTCTATTTCTGACAGATACACAAAGGCATCTTCAACTGATCCCTCTGATCTAACAATTTCTGCCTGCCTGTTAATGCTTTTCTGTATCTGTTCTGCAGTTATTTTACCCATAACATGCACCTGCGAGCCAAACACAGTAGAAACAGCCTGGGTTGTCTCTGCTATTCTGTTAGATTCTTCAAATGGATTTTCTGAATTGAATTTAAACACTCCGCCTGGTATCAAGTTAACTATTTCCTTTGGGGTGCCTCTGGCTGTAATTTTTCCTTTATCCATAAAAGCAAGACGATGACATCTTTCAGCTTCATCCAGGTAAGCTGTAGTCATGATGATTGTAAGCCCATCATCCACAAGTTTATAAAGAAGATTCCAGAATTCTTTTCTAGATACTGGATCTACCCCATTTGTGGGTTCATCCAGCAATAGTAACTCTGGGGTATGAATAAGAGCACAGGTTAAACCCAGTTTCTGCTTCATTCCACCAGAGAGTTTTCCAGCTGGCCTGTTTTTGAACTGTGTAAGATTGCTCCAACTAAGAAGTTTATCCATACTTTCTTTTAACTCTGTTCTTTTCACGCCGTACAAATCTGCATAAAATTTTATATTTTCTTGAACAGTGAGGTCCTGGTATAAACCAAATCTCTGACTCATATAAGCGATTCTGTCATGAATTTTTTCTCTGTCTTTTATTGAATCTAAATGAAGTATTTCAGCTGAACCCGAGTCTGGTGATAAAATAGCTGCAAGTATTCGCATGGTAGTTGTTTTGCCTGCACCATCAGGCCCCACAAGACCAAATACCTCACCCTGATTCACTTCAAAAGAGATACCCTTAACAGCCTGAACCTCTTTAAATGATTTGGTCAGGTTGTGAACTGTTACGATTTTCTCTTTCATTATTGGGTTAACTCCACATCAACCGGCATTCCAGCTTTGAAGATGCTTTCTGAGTTGGGAATTATTGCTTCAACACGATAAACAAGGCTTGTTCTTCCTTCCCTGGTCTCTACCTGTGAAGGGGTGAATTCTGCCCTGTCTGCTATGTGGGTTATGGTTCCTGTTACCGTCTGTATTTCCTGATTTGAGTTTGTAGTTACCGTAACAGTACCGCCTAGTTCAGTAGTTGCAAGATATGGTTGAGATACATAAAAAATCGCTTTGACCGTGTCCATGTCAGCCACAGTAAGCAGTGTCATTCCAGGGGTTATGTTCTCGCCAGCTTGTACATTGCTTCCAGTAACTACCCCATTAAGAGGTGAGGTTATCTGTGTCCATTCAAGTCTTTGTTCCGCCAGTTCTTTTGCAGCCTCTGCTGACTGAACAGCTGCCTGTGCTGCCTCTATCTCGGTAGATCTGACTCCTTCTATTAAAAGTGAATAGTTTTGCAAAGCACTAGTGTACTGAGTTTGAGCCTGCGTAGCAGCGGTTTCTGCCACTTGAAGTTGTTGATCAGAGAGTGCTCCCGCCACTGCAAGTTCTCTGAATCTGGATAAATCTGTTACCCGCTGATCTCTCACGGCTCTGGCAGCTGTCACAGAAGATGATGCTGAAACAATCTGCTGATCTCGAGTACCTTCCAGTTTAGTTGTTAGATTTGCCTGAGCAATTGTCAGCGCAGCCTCCCTCTGGGTAAGATTAAGAAGATATTCTGTTTGATCAATACTAATAAGAATCTGACCATTATCTATCTTGTCTCCTTGGTTTACCTGAAGCTCTTCAATCGCCCCACCAACCCTTGCGGATATTCTTACATCATCAATCTCAATTGTACCAGAGAACAAATTTTCATCTGCACCACCACAAGCCAGCAAAACCAGTGGAATTGTAAAAAGTAACAATTTTTTCATTATACGGTTCCTTCCTTTAGAATACCGTTAAGAAGTATATCATTAATTGAATCTGTTATAGTTTCAGCTGTTAACGGCCCTGGGTTTTCAGGATTAATGTTCTGCCTAAGCTGAGTGGTAAGAGACATGGTAAAAATCGCACTTGTTATGATGAATTGAAGAGTTATAGAATCAATATCTCTAAACGTACCCTCTTCAATACCCATCTTTACAACCGATTTTATCGTTCCCATAAATTTACTTATTCCTTTAAGAGCTTCTTCAGGAAGGGTTTTTCCGCTACCTGAAATCTCTCTTAAAATGATGGATGGAATAAGTCTGTTCTCTGCAACATTTTCTGTTATCCCCTTTAGTATTGCTACAATTGCATCAGGCGCTGTATTGGAAGTAGAAAGAGCATTCATAATCGCGGTTTGAATACTTTTCTGCCCATTTAAAACAACTCTTCTATAAAGTTCTTTCTTATCTCCCACACGGTAATAAAGCATTGCTTTATTTACATTTGCCCTTTTTGCGATTGAATCAACCCTGGCTCCATTAAAACCCATTTCAGCAAATTCTTCTGCAGCTGCACTCAGTATAACACTCTCATCTATTATCTTAGGTGACATCTTCCCTCCGCTTAACTATTCAGTTTAACCGTTTGGTTAAATATATGGTAAACATTATTCTTGTCAACTGTAGTCTGCTCATTTTTTACAAAACAATAATATTGTTTTAATTATCATAAGTGGTAATTAAAAATATTCACATTGAAAATAGCTAATCAGTAACAAAGTAAATCGTCTATTCAAATAAAATTCACGCCTATCAGTTTTCTTTGCATGAAATACTGAATTTCGTTAGTATTGGCTGTCTTAAGTATTGTTACAAAATGAACTAACCAATTCTTGACATTGGTATTGAAAGGAAATTAAATGAAAAAAGTACTGTATCCTTCACTAATAATTCTTCTGATTTCAGGGTTTGCACAGATGGCGGTTGCTTTCCCATCCCTGCCGTCAATTCCAGATCTTCCAATTGATATACCTTCAGTTTCTGACCTTCCCCTTGTTGGAGACCTTCTTCAGGAAGATCCAGCAATTACTTCATGCCTGGATGATGCAGTTTCTGAAGCTCCTGATATGGATGGATTCGAACCTGAATTTTTCACCCAATTGTATGATATGCCTGTGAACTCTGATGGCTCCATATTCCTGCTTCCAGGGGCTTATGAACTGGAGACAAGAAGTTACTGCCTTCATGCAGGAACTTATGTTTCAGATGCAGGTGGCAACGGTTACATATATGCTCCACTTGTTGGGGACAGAAGAGACATAATTCAAGCGATACTAGATCGTTCTTCAGATCATGGTGAAATTCCTCAAAGGGATGTTCAGGTACTTATCTGGGCAGTACTGGCAAAATACGAGTTTACTGATATGAACTCAAGTATGCAACGCACAGTGACCACTCTACTTACAACTGAAGAAATATTTGAACTAAATGGTGGTTACATGGCTCTTGTTCCTGATGATATGATGAGTCGGGTATTCGGAGATTTACCAGAACCTTTAAGAGCAGTGATGGAAGCAGAAGCAGGGTTACGAAACTCACTATCCAGAGCAGAATCATCCTACGAAGATCTTGAAGCAATTGCAATTCTTCCTGGCAATCCACCTTCTCAGTACAATGAAAGAGACATTCCTGAGGGAAGATGGTCTTTGCATCCAGCGGGTTATTACATTCGTTACTTCCCATCCGGTTACACCCATACCAGAGTTGAAATCTGGGTACCAGAGAATTCTTCCTCCAACATTTCACTTTTTACTGGCCTAAATAAAGCTCCTGGTAGAGGACCTTCCAAAGGGTTTGGAGATGACTTCGGAACTGGATCAGATGATGGAGACTGGTTAAGTGGACCTAACGGCATAGCAATGCCTGGCAATACCAGTAGACAGAGATTACTTGTTTCTCCAGGAAAAAACGGTTCTAGAATAGATGACGAAATAGGAAGAATAAAAAATTCTGTAAACACCTTCTCAAACATTGCCGGAATTCCCACAGACTTCTTGGGAGTGGTGAGCATGGGTCCAGGTTATATTTTTGACAGAGGATTAGATAAAGTAATCGATCTCTACGGCTCAGCAATAAAAGCCCTAGGCATGGATCCACCAAGATTCGACTACACTGAATATGCAATACCTGTCATAGCTCATGTTGATTCATTAACTCCAGGAGGAGCTCTTTCCTCTGAAATGTCTCAAGCCATGAATTCATTTGTGGAATCTACCATGGCTCTGAATGCTGTTATGCAGGCTGCCCAGATATCTCTTGACCGAATGGGTGGTGCAGAAATAGACAATGAGGAATTCTGGATGGAAGAACAGGCTCTCTGTTATGTATTCTACAAAAGACTTTCAGGTGAATACCTAATAGAAACTGCTGACCGTTTCTCGCACCTGTTTGATGTTTGCCGGTCAGAAGGTTTGCAGGACACATACATTACCACCGGAATGGCTTCAGAATATCTGAATAACCTCAGATCAAATGGGTACTCTAGTGAAGACATTGAATTCATGCACTTCCTTGGCAGAAACGATGATCAGATTCAGGAGTCTCTACAGGTAAAACTTTCAATAACTCCACAGGAGATGGAAGGAAGCCTCTTCGCTGCTGCAGATGAATGTTTCTCCTTCATGCGTGAATGCGGAGCACAGTGGCAGTTAATGCCAGAGGTCAACCCGTATTGGACAGAAGGAGTTACCTACCCAATTTACGCAGACTGATTTTACTACAGATAAATTAAATCCCCATTTTATTCGTTGAAGGAAATGGGGATTTTTCGTATCAAAAATTCAAATCCTTCATACAGATCTCTCACTTATTCAAAACATCACAGATTGGAAGCGCCAATACTCTATAACTAATGATATGTAAAAATCATGGATTATGAATCAAGCGGTTCAACAAGCAAAACCATTTCATCCTGATTTATTTTTTTGACTATTATTTTATCTCCATCTTTAAAAACATGTTTGTTTTCACATCTTGCAAGCCAGTTTTCTGCATTTACCTCAACTCGCATATCACCATCAAACTGAGAAGCTCGAACCACAAAACCATGTTTTCCAATAAGTTTATCATATCCCTGACCATGATATGAAGGCTTCCGTATATATTTCACTAAAACCACAATAAACACAACAACAAAAATAAATGAAACTGATAAACAAATTAGCCCATCCATATAAACACCCTCTTTCTATTTATTTCAATAATAAATGATGCCAATATATGTGGCACTGGTAAAGTAATCATACTATACACAATAAAGATGATTCAATGGAAAAATAGAAATTATGTATTTGTAACAGTATTATTAGATTTAGAAATTATTATTCATGCAAGCAGTATTCTGATTCTTTCCATGCTTCTTGCTATTTATTCATCGGTTCAACCGAACTCTGAAGAAATAAAAAAACCTATCATTACCGAAAATGAATTTGATCTTGAACAAAAAATTCTGAATGCCTCAGCTTCAGAGATGATGCCATTGAATTCCAACAGGCCACATACATCCGAGAAACAACCACCAACTTTCACTAATTTCAAACATGAGGATTATTCTTCACAAGGAATCAAAAATTCTACTTGAAACATTACCATAGTATTGTGGAAATTAGAGACTGTGAATGTATTATGTTTTGGGGCTGGATGTGTTTGCCTGTAGAAAACTTACAAAACATATTGTGTGAATAATCTTGTTACTTATTTAGTGAACAATACCTGTTGGATAACATACATCCCCGGATCCAGTCCGGGGATATACGGTTTGCTTAACTTCAATTAGTTGTTTTCTTCTGCTGAAGAAAATCAATTGCTGACAGTGCTGCAATGGTGCCGTCTGCCACAGAGGTGGTAATCTGTCGATAGCGTTTCTCACGCAAGTCGCCAGCAGCATATACACCGGCCACATTAGTCTTCATAAGCTGGTCGGTTAATACCTCACCGCGGTCATTCATATCAATTATGCCTTTGAAAACACTGGTGTTGGGCACATATCCTATGAAAATAAAACAACCTGAAGCAGATATTTCAGTCTTTATACCTGTGGTTTTAGAAGCCACAATTACCTTTTCAAGGTGTTCGTCACCTGTGAAATCAATAATATCCTGAGCCATCAGGAAGTGAATCTTTTCATTCTTTTTCGCTTCTTCCACTATCCAGGGCTGCGCCTGAAAGTGATCAAATTCATGAACTATGGTAACTTTAGAGGCAAACTTAGTGAGACCTACCGCCTCTTCCAAGGCAGAGTTTCCACCTCCAATGGCAACTATCTCTTTGTCTGTAAAAAAATCACCATCACAAGTTGCACAGTAAGAAATTCCGATACCCTTGTACTGCTGTTCACTCTTCATGCCTAGTTCCCTTGGCACACCGCCTGTGGCCAGGATAACTGCTCCAGCGTAGAATATTCCTTCATCTTCCACTTCAACCGATTTCAGTTCACTGGACAGATCAATACTAAGAACCGGGGATTGTGTCAGAACCTTACAGCCAAAAGACTTTGCCTGGCGAAGCATTGTCTGAGAGATGTTCCATCCTGACGTTGTCTCCACTCCCGGATAATTGGCTACAGTATACGACATGACCATCTGGCCTCCTGCCGTACCCGAATCCACAATAAGAACACTGAGTTTGGCACGGGAAAGATAGATACCTGCAGTGAGTCCTGCAGGACCTGCGCCAAGCACGATCACATCGTATTTATTATTCATGAAATATCCTTCCAGATGGTCACTACACAAACTCTCTGTTAAGTATTTCCTTTACCTGCTTTTTACTCTGAATACTGGTTGTAGCTGCTGCAACTTTACCATTCTTGAAATAAACAGTGAAAGGAAGCCCGTTGAATCTGCTGCATTCTGGAAGTGATCTTATGTTGTGCCCTGCAGGACCGTCAAAATCCATGTCCCGGAAAACAACATTCTCGTAATTGTCTTTAACTGAATCCATAATATCATAAACTGGCAAACACATTGGCCCCATCCGGCCGCAACAGATCATTACATTTTCGTTAGTCTCGATAACATCTTTAAAATCAGCATCGGTATCTATGTGCTGTAAATTCGTTCTTAACATTTCTTTTTCTCCTTAAAGTAAAACGCTCATTGTCTTAATTGACAAAAGTATCATATGACAAAAATGTCAATTGTCAACAATACTCGGCATTCTCAAGCGCAATAACAAATTATGGCAATTTCTCTAACACTCATCAAGTTGTTATACTAACGACAATAGAATACGCTAAAATCGTAAATGATATAAACTGCAAGTTGTATAAACTTCACTGTATTGACAAATCGAAGGAGAAATATGATTCATGCAAAAGTCATTGTTATTCTTTACATGCTTCTTGCTTTTTATTCACCTATTCAGGCCCAGTCTGAAGATACAGAACAACTTATCATTACCGAAGCTGAGTTTGACCTTGAACAGGAAATCCTGAATGCCTCTGCTGCCGGGTTAGATACAATTCGATTCCAACAAGCCACATACATCAGAGAAACAACCATAAACTTATCAGGAATTTCAAACATGAGGATTATTTTTGATAGGGGTTCAAGAATTCTGCTTGATGATATATACGAGAATGTTGTAGAAATTAGAGACTGTGAGCGCATTGAGTTTTGGGGCGGGCACTTCTGCCACGTACAACCTCCACAGCAAGGTTATTGTTATGGTTCAGTATTTGCGCTTTTTGACTCCAATCTTATTTCTATTAATTTCTGTGAAATACTGGGGTGTGGCAGTATTGGTTTTTTTATAAAGGATTGCTCCTCAATTGAAATTGCCAACTGCAAAATTAGAGATAACTCTACATGTGCATTCTATCCGTCAAATGTAGACAAACTGTATATAGGTGATTGTGAAATAACTGATAACGGCGAATTGTTCTCTCCCGGTGGGTCAATAAACCACTTATGGATGATAGGCAACACCATCGCAAATAATGGTATGCCATACTACCCATAACTGGAACTTCTAAAAAATGATTGTATAATAGGTATTGAACTTAAACAAACGAATGGAGTTACAAATGACAAAGTTATTACCTTCTTTTATCCTACTTCTGGCACTTTTCTCTGCTTCTGCAATTGCTCAAGAACCGGCAAATGTGATTACAGTACGACACATTCTTATCTGCTATAATGGATGCGCAGCCCGTGGCAATTTCACCATGACAAAACCGGAAGCTTTTTTAAGAATTACTGAAATCAATGATATGATCAGAGATGGTGACTATACATTCGCTCAAGCAGCTACAGAGTTTTCTGAATGCCCTTCGAGTCTTGATGGTGGCAATCTTGGGGAATTCGGCCGAGGTCAAATGGTTCCACCTTTTGAGGATGCTGCTTTTGCTCTACCTGTGGGAATGATGTCAGGAATCGTTGAAACTCAATTCGGGTATCATTTGATTTACAGAGAAAAATAAATTTCAAGATAAAAGTACATAAATTATTTATCCGGTTGTATTCTCTAACCCAAAGTGCAGGAGTATTATGGATCAAAAAATACCCAACACCAAAATCATTCCATTTGCAGAAAAACTTCATGGACAAGATATGGTTGATAACTACAGATGGCTTGAAACTGCAGGCGAAGAGCGTACAACCTGGATAAACGAACAAAACAGTCTTGTTGATAATCTCATTCTAAATGATCCTAATAAAAAAGTATTTTCAAAAAGATTTAGTGAATTATTTAACTACGACAGAACAGGTTATCCATCCCCTACCCTTTCTCGTATTTTTTATATGAAAATAAAAAGCGGTGAAAAACA
>JAOZUR010000036.1:14219-27072 GCA_029938555.1 Candidatus Sabulitectum sp.
CCTGACAACAGTGGTTTTATTTACTCGCGCTCAATTGATCCTGATAATCTCTCAAAAAATGGTTTGAAAGTTCACATACACAAACTTGGAGAAAACTGGCGAGACGATAAAATGATCCTCGGATCCCAGCTTACAGATACTGATATGCCGTTTGTTTCTGCTATTTCCAGGGATGGAATTCATGTGATTATATCAGTTAAACACGGGCTTGCAGTAAATGAACTTTATTACGCTAATCTTTCTGGTGATGAAATCACGGTGGAATCAATAACTGGAGAAAACATAGGGTTGTTTCATCCTGAAATTTACAAAGGTGTTCTTTATGTAAGAACCTGCCACAATGCAGCAAAATACAAAATTTGCAAAGTTGTATTAGATGGAACTTTACCGCTTATAAATAAATGGGAACTTGTGGTACCAGAAGGTGATAGTGTTCTGATGGAACTCAGTGTGATAGGCCACCGTCTTTTTGTAAAACAATCGGTTGATGTTCTAACTCACACTTACATTTACAGCCTAGATGGTGAGAAAATCGGAGAGCTTGAATACCCTGGCATTGGTAACGGCTCTCTGCCCTACGGCGAAGAAGAAGTAGATGCTGTTTTCCTGTTCTACTCATCCTTTTTTCAACCATTTGAAATTTACAAGTACGATATAAAACACAACAAACTGGAAAAATTTACGGAAAGCTGTCTAAAGGTAAATACTGAAAACTACATAACAGAGCAGGTCTTTTTCGAGAGCGCTGATAAAACAGTTGTTCCTATGTTTGTAATCCGTAATCGTGATGTTGTACTGGATGGATCAAACAAGGTTATTCTTACAGGATATGGAGGATTCAACTCATCTAAACTGCCAGCCTTTTCACCTGCTATTTTGTTCTGGCTGGAACAAGGTGGGATTTTCGCTGTGGCAAATCTTCGCGGCGGTGGAGAATACGGAGAAAACTGGCATCAAGCTGGCATGCTAGATAAAAAACAAAATGTATTTGATGATTTCATATCAGCAGGTGAAGCGCTGATAGGAGAACGCCCTGTAAAACTTGTTACACAAACTGAATTTTCTGTTCGCAAATACAGCAGTGGCAAACATATTGGTATTTTAGGCGGAAGTAATGGCGGGCTATTGACCGGAGCAGCATTAGTTCAGCGCCCTGATCTATGGGCTGCTGTTGTTTCTAATGTTCCACTGCTTGATATGTTGCGTTTCCACCTTACGGAAGGTGGTAAGTACTGGATGAGTGAATACGGCAACCCAGATAACCCCAAGGATTTTGAATGGCTCTTGGCATATTCACCTTATCATAATGTTAAAGACGGTTCAAGTTTCCCCCCTACGCTTATCAAAACTTCACTGCATGATGACCGGGGAACCGACTCTCTGCATGCTTTCAAAATGACTGCAAAACTTCAAGCTGCAAATACATCTGACAACCCGATTATGCTAAGAACAAAAACAAATGTAGGACATGGTGCCGGTAGAACTACACAAATGAACATAGATGAGCAAACTGAGCTTTTTCTGTTTTTCATGAAATTCTTGCAATAGAGTCTTGTTTATGTACTGTCAATTAGTTATGCTTTGTTACGCTTTTTGAAATGAGGAACTAATGATAAAATTAATTACAGTACTTGTACTTATCTTTTCTGTTTCCATAGCAAGCGGAAATTGGGAATTGTGTGGCCCTGGAGGTTCAAGGGTTTACAACCTATGTAGCACTCCTGGAGCTGTTTTTGCATCAGTATACCGCCCAGGATTCGATCGTTACGAATGTTTTAAATCGACTGACGGTGGTGAAAACTGGGAATTTGTCTCTCTGATAGATACAATGATAGATTATCTTATCGCCGATTCCCATGCCAGACTTATAGGATGGAAAGCTAATAATATTCTTATCTCTGAAAATCAGGCGGAAAGCTGGTCCACCATCACTCTTGAACCTGAACACTATATTGTTGATGTGGCCTCTGACCCAGAAGATGTTTTGCGCTTTTTAGCAATAAAAGATGGAAATAGTTCTTCGCCTCTTCTTGAATCGTCTGATGGTGGTATATCCTGGAATTTTGTTGAGAATCTACCGATGATCAAAGGTTGTCAAGTTGAATTTTCCACTTTTGATACCAGTAGAATTTACTTTGCTGGAACAACTGAATCACGCTCAAGCCAGATAATAGTTTATACCAGTACAAATGCCGGTCTTACATGGACAGATGTTTCACCCTCTATTACTTCTGTAAGTTCCTGGATAAGTGATATGTGTATTTCACCTTTTAATGATCAGGTGGTTTTTCTTAGTTCAGGAAACAAGATATACAAATCAAGTGATGCTGGTGGTAACTGGATCATGGCTCTATCTGCCAGCCAATATATAAATAACATTGAATTTCATCCAACTAACCCCGACAGCATTTTTGCCTGTACTGATGGTGATGTTTACCACTCTGGAAATGGCGGATTAGACTGGTGGATTTCACCCAATCCATGTGATTTTAATTCAATCAATACTATGGCGGTCTCAAATGATGGACTTACCCGAATACATATCGGAGATAACAACGGTCTAGCCTTATCTGTTAATGGTGGTTATGCCTGGTCTATTGCAAACAATGGAATTCCAGGAGGCAGTGTTTATGCCATGCATGAAAATCCTGAAAGTGGTTTTCCTGTATTAACAGGCAACGGTTTTTTCCTTAATGAAGAGCAGTACTCTGGAATAGAGATAGAACTATTTCCATACCTACTAACAAGTCACCTAGCCGTATCATATTCTGATCCTGACCTGTGGTTTGCAGCAGGAGATGCTGGTTGAAGCAGCGTGCTCTATATGAGCAATGACGGCGGTGCCGTCTGGACACTTATAAAAGATATATACGGTCAACTTGGGTGTTCTATGGCTATTTGTCAGGACATTCCAGGAGTTGTTTTGTTTGGTGGCAAATCAACATACGGAAGAATGTTCAGATCAACAGATTATGGTGATAACTGGAGTACAGTGCTTGCTCCAGATGTTCGCTACTCCAATGATATAGAAGTAGATCCCTTTAATTCAGCGCACATTTTAGAATGCAGTTTTACTCCATCATCTTTAATAACCTCCTTTTCTGAGTCATTTGACCACGGAGAAAACTGGGTTGAATCAGACTATTCCTTGATACCAGGGAAAGCTAATGATATTCTGTTTTCATCAATCGTTGAAGGAAGATTGATTTGTGCTACATCCACCGGTATTTATGTTAGCGATGATGGTATGAATTTTGATCATGTTCTTGAATGTGAAACACTACAACTTGAAGCAGACCCAGATCGTCCTTTTGAAATGTATGCGGCCTGCGCGAACGATGGTGTTTACAGATCATTTGATTCAGGTTCAACCTGGGAGCAAATGTCAGATCTTTACCCTGAGCCTGTTCGGGTAGAATGCATTGAAATTGTTAATAACAACTGGCTTTATGCTGGAACACACCTTTATGGTACTTTTAGATATGCTCTTGAACCACTGGGTTTAACTGAATATGAAACCTCTACTTCTGTTGCTTCTCCTATTTCCATTCTCACCAGTCCAGCCCTAAACACTGTTACAATTGTTGTTAACCCTCTTGAATACAGTAGAACATTGTCTGTGTTTGATCTTTCAGGAAGAATGGTACACACTGAACCTATAACTGTATCAGAAGCTGTTCAGTACATTCAAATAACAGACCTGGCACCTGGTGTATACTTTACAGGGTTAACAAATCAGCAAACTTACAACAGGTTTGTTTTACTTGGGCATTGAAGTTGTTTGAAGTAACATTTTAGTTAATAGAGTTTTGAGCGAAACCAGTTGAAGTATATTACTGCTTATTATTCTATTCACTTAATTTAAGTTGGTAATTTTTATGAAGAAGTTAAGATTTGTGTTTCCAGTACTTTTTCTTTTAGTCTTTCTTTCCGGTTGTGGCAGAAATGAAACCAAACCCAATATAGTTCTAATAATTATTGATACACTAAGGGCTGACCATCTTGGATGTTACGGTTATGATCGAAACACCAGCCCTACAATTGACAGTTTAGCGGCTTCAGGTACTTTGTGGGAAGAAGTACAAGCTCAATCATCCTGGACCTTGCCGGCGATTACTTCTATTTTTACCGGCCTTGATGTTCGTCAGCATGGTGCTGGCCGAAAAAATGATCAAGTTTATGGAATGAATCCTAATACACCATTTTTACCCTTGTTACTTAATCACTCTGGATATGCAACCTGTGGCATATTTAATGTTTATCTACTTTCTGAACAGTTTGGGTTTAACAAAGGATTTGATAGTTTTTCCTGTAATTGGATGGGTAGTACAGAAGCTGAAAACTCTGTCAATCAGGCTATAGACTGGATTCAAAATTTCAATCAAAACGAACCCTTCTTTCTGGCATTACATGTTTTTGATGTTCATGATCCTTATGATCCACCACCACCTTTTGACCTTCTTTTTTCTCAAAATGGTTCAGAAGGAATCACCGACTGGCCTCGTCTTGAAAGTGGTTCTTTAGACAATCCTGAGTTTTACAAGGATCATATAATAAACATGTACGATGGAGAAATCGCATGGACTGATTTTCAGATTAGTAGGTTGCTTCAATTTTTGCGCAACTCTGGGTTAGATGAAAATACTGTTATTATTATAACGTCTGATCACGGAGAAGAGTTTCTTGAACACAACGGATTTGGCCATGGTAAAACTATGTATCAGGAAGTAGTTCATGTACCATTAATTATCTCTGGTCCTGGTTTTGAAAAGGGTTTAGTGGATTCCAGTGTTCGTGCGCATATTGATATTCTTCCTACAATTCTTGATATGATCGGTGCCGAAAACCCTGCAGATCTGAGTGGTTACTCCCTTTTAGATCATGAAATTCCCCACCGAACCATACCCTCAAGCAATGTTAACAGTTCTTATGCCCCACCTGTTGCTGCCATCAGATTTGGGGAATCTAAACTTATCTGGAATAGTGCTTCAGATGAATCGAGGGAATTCAATCTTTCCACTGATCCGTTAGAATTAAACCCACTCTCTGCTCAAGAATCCTTATTGGACTCAGTACTGTATTATTGGAGTACACCACCTGTTCTTCCACCAGTTACATCAAACCGAGATATAATAGACGCAGCATTACGAGATCTGGGCTATTTTTAAGCGACATTTATGATAACAACCTAATCTGCAATTGAGTTAGTTTAAATACATAGCGCCGATACCGTAAATCAGTGACTTGCAAGGAAAGATATAGGCATTTTCATAAGGATCAATCTGTCGTTAAAAATGCCTGTCTCTTCTTAAAGCGGTAGACAAGCTTCATACTTTCCCATTTACAACAATACCTCAAAACAACTGGTGACAAAGTTCTTTATAGACATACCAGACAAAATACAGCCCGCAAATAGGATTCACCATATTATTCATTCTATGGAAAATAGAACGCAACGATCCGCTTCCTAAGAAAACGAACCGTTGCCAGATGTATACCATTAATCCTTATCAATACTTGGGCACTGACTGCTGTACGGGCATGAACCTGAACAACTTGAGCACATATCACCTGATTTATGGTTGCGTATGGCTCTTCTTATTAGATATACAGCAACTACTGCCACTATGATTATTACCGCTGCGTTTTCCACTCTATATCACCAGCTTTCCTATCTGATACACAATCAGTGTTACCACATAAGCAAGAATAGTCAGCCCAAAAAGTTGAACCATTGCCCATTTCCAGGACTCGGTTTCTTTTTTGGTGGCGGCTATGGTTGCCACGCATGGTGCACTGATAAGTGCAAACAACATCATTGCAATCCCCTGTAGAGGTGTATAGTTTTCTCTGAGTTTCTCCCTGAGTGTGGTTGATTCCTCATCAGCTTCCCCTACTGCAAAAACAACACCCATCTGAGATACAAAAACCTCTTTTGCAGCAATAGCACCCATAAGAGCTGTAGTAACCCGCCAATCAAAACCAAGAGGTTCCATAACCGGTTCGAAAACCTTGCCAAGTCTTCCAGTTACTGTATGAGTAAACACTTCCATCTGCCTGGCATTCTCAAGAGTTTTCACCGAATCTGTTATGATTTCTTCAGAAAGTGATGAATTCTCTACAAGAGTTATTTCAGTTTCAAAATCTCTGCTGAACTCAGTCTTTTGAGGAAATGTGGATAGAACCCATAAAACTATGGAGATTGCAAGAATAACCGTTCCTGCTTTTTTTACATACTCGCCTGCATTATCCCAAGTATGTCTTAGAATAGATATGGGCGTTGGTATGTGGTAAGAAGGCAATTCCATCACAAATGGGGTTTCTTCACCCTTGAAAACTTTTTTCCGAAGGAATTTGGCAGCACCAATAGAAAGCAAAATTCCAATTAGATAGATTATCCATATCAGAGGAGCTCTCCAGACCTGTGGGAAAAATGCAGGAATAATCATCATATATATAGGAAAACGAGCGCCACAACTCATAAGAGGAGCAACCATAAGAGTCGTAAATCTATCATTACGATTTTCAAGGGTTCGAGTTGCCAGAATTGCCGGAACCGTACAGCCAAACCCAACAAGCAGTGGAACAAAACTTTTACCATGAAGACCGAGTTTTTTCATTATACCATCCATAATAAATGCAACTCTAGCCATGTAACCACTGTCTTCAAGAAGTGCGATAGCAAGAAATAACAAAAATATGTTTGGCAGGAAAACAAGAACCCCACCAACCCCACCTATTACACCCTCAACAATCAGTGCTCTAAGCAAACTCTCGGAACCGGCAGGCCAGAAGCCTGAAACAGTATTGCCAATAAACTCAAAAAGCTGTTCCATATAACCCATCAAAGGTTCACCCACCGTGAAAGTAAACGAAAAAACCAGATACATCATAACAAGAAATATGGGAATACCTGCGTATTTGTTTGTTACCACTGAATCGATCCTGTCACTAAGTGACATTTTTGTACACTCTGGGCGAACCACAACCTGCTGTATTAACTCTTCAATGTATTTGTAACGAGCTCTTGCCACAAGCATTCCACTGGAAATGCTTCGTGTATCTTCAAGTCGAGCTGATAATTGATTCACAAAGTCGGTTATTGATTCGTCTTCCTGGCTTCCAACTTCGGCATCACCTTCAAGAAGCTTTATTGCTTTCCACTGACAATGCTGTTCATTATGCCCTTCAAGTTCTTCACAAAGAAGACTTACTGCACGCTTGATAAGTGATGGTGCCCCTGTTACCCATGGCGCAGAGGTTTTCACACCTACATTCTGAACAATAGCATCTTTCAGGTCTGTGATTCCTCTGCCACGACTTCCTACGGTTTTAACAGTGGGTAAACCTAAAATTGATTCCATAACAACCAGATCCGTTTTCAACCCCCGTCGCTCAACTGCATCCCACATATTCATAGAAAGAAGCATGTTAACGCCCAGCTCCATCAGTTGCATTGTAAGATATAGATTTCTTTCAAGATTTGATGCATCTATTACATTTATCACCAGATCTGGGTTTTCTTCTAGGATTACATTTCTAGCAATCAACTCTTCAGGAGAACCTGCCGTAAGACTATATGTTCCTGGAAGATCAATAACTCTTACTTCTGTTCCTTTCCAGGTAAAGTGACCTTCTTTCCTGTCAACAGTAATTCCAGGATAGTTGCCCACTGATTGTCTAGCACCGGTAAGTTTGTTAAAAATTGATGTTTTACCAGCATTTGGATTGCCTGCAAGGGCTACGGTTAGCGATTGCTTCCCCATAATTAGGCCGTTCTAACTTTATCAGAAAAAAAAGGTCGAACCATAATTCTACTGCTTATTCCCTGTCCAAGGCCAACTCTGGAACCACGGATTTCTACAACCATTGGGCCTGAGCCACCACCGCGAAGAACTCGAACAACTGCATGGTGGGTAAGCCCCATTGCTGTAAGTTTCTGATGCATGTGTTTCCCTCCGTTAAGGGTAACAATTTCCATAGGAATGCCCTTGGGCGCATAACGCAACTGAATGACTGCTGTTTCAGTTTTTTCCATTTTTTGCACCTTCATTTCTAAAATTTTGTCTCTTGGTACTATTGAATTCAAAACCACCTTCAACAGCCATAGGACAATTGTCTATAAAAGCCAGGAACTCTACGAGCCTGTCTGTAATTTCTTCACCAATAGCATGCTCTACTCTACATGCTGCTTCATCAGCCAATTGTTCATCGGCCCCAAGTATCTCATTAAAAAACCTGCTGAGAATCCTGTGTTTTCTTGATACAGCTGCAGCAAGATTTCTACCATTTTCCGTAAGAGAAACAGTGGAGTATGGTTTGTAAAAAACCAGTTTCCGAGAAGCAAGACCCCGAAGGGCAACAGTAACTGATGGCCGACTAACACCCATTGCATCTGCTATGTCTGCTGCGCGTGTTTCGCCGGAACTGCCTGCAAGAGATGCAATAGCTTCTATGTAATCTTCAAGACTTGCTGATAATTTTTCTGTCATTCTATTTCTCCCTTCACTGGTAATATTAGCCTTATCTAACTTTTGTCAAGTGCCAACTGAATCAGTAACTAATGTGTTGCTGGCCACTCCTTGCCCCTGAGTAAAAATGAAACTATAGTAAAGAAATATGAAATCACTTCTTAAGCAAATACGAAATAGAATAAAAGACGCTGAAAACAATGTATTTTGCAAATGCCTTCGTCCCCATCTTCTCTCTTTTCCAGATACGGAAGACAATTTTGAAATAGTTGAAATCAGACTACTTGAAAAGGTTAGTGGTGAAATACAATTCACGAAAACTGAAGTTACTACCAGATGTTCTGTTTGTAACACTCTTTGGAAAGTTGAAATAACAAACACACCTGATAGAAGAACCAGAATCTGGAAAAAGCAAACAGTTAAATGAAGGAGTAAAACATGTGGTATGTAATCGGAATTTGTTTTGCGCTTCTATTTTCTGTTGTTGTGGGTTTGTCAAAAAACAAAACAGAAGCCAATTCAAAATCAACATCTATAATTCATGCTGTAACAGCAGCGACAATAACTGACCTTACACCTGAAACTCTTATGTCACTTTCCGTAACTCAGGTCAATATTCTATTGTCTCGACTTGAAAAAGAGGATCCTCCTGTTATAACAATGGGGGCAATGTGTTACGAAATGATGGCTGCACCGGTGGTTGCAGAATACATCTGCCCTGTGTGTGGCGAAAAAACCATATACAGCTACTCACAATCGGCTTTTTTAGAATGGGAACTGGAAGGTTGCAGAAGAATGACAGAATCTATCAATTCACACACAGATTTTGAAGTCAATCTTGATGAAACTCTTTTCTGTGATTTTTGCAGCCCGAATTTCTCAGAGGAAGAACCTGTAATGCTTCTAAGAATCAATTACCCTAATGGTACTGAAATTGTTAACACAATTTATGTTATCGATTTAATGAAATTAGACTCTTTCCTACAGGGCAATCTGTTCTACATTGATTCCACCGAAGGACATATACCTTTGCAAGATTCTGCTGAACGAATGAGAGAGCTTTTAGGGTTTGAAAAGGAATAACTAACCTGCGAATCAGGTAGTATTGTTACAATAAATAATTTTGTCTTTTTCTGGGAGGAAATATGTGGTACATAATTGGAATTACTGCTCTTTTAGCTGTTTCAACAGCTGGTTTTTTTACGAAAAAAAACAATGAATCCATGAATAAAGCTAGTGATTTTTTGAAAACTTCAATCAATATTTCTAGTTTGAAATCTCTTTCTAAAACTGAAGTTAACATGTTATTGGCAAGGCTTAAAGTGGAAAAAGCCCCAGAAAGCGTCATGGGTGCCATGTGCTATTCGCCAATGATGTTACCTGCTTCAGCTGAGTATGTTTGCCCAGTATGTGGTGAAAAAACACTTTATGAATCATCTAATACCGCTTTCATTGAATGGGAACTGGCTGGATGTAGAAGAATGGTTGAATCAATAAATCAAAATACTGATTTTGAAGTAACACTTCAAGAAGAACTTTATTGTGATTTCTGTTCACCTAATCCTGATGAAGATAATCCAACTCTTTTTCTTAAAACAACTTACGAGAACGGTGATGAATTTATCAATCAGATATCTCCTACCGATCTAAGAATGCTAGATTCGTTTGTACAAGGAAATTTGTACTACTCCACATCTAATGATGCCAGATACCCCCTACAGGATTATGCTGAAAGAATGGCAATCCTTCTTGGTCTGGAAAATAAGTAATGCGATTGCGCGCCTCTACCTTTCTTCCATCAACAGTGGTTATAGAGCTGACTTATGAATGCAATCACAACTGTATTTTTTGTTCATGCCCTTGGTATGCAGATCGTGGTAAATTCCCTGTATTGGAAGAGCTTACCACTTCTCAGTGGAAGGAAACTATCAAGGAATTAGCTGATCTTGGTATAACAAGTTTTGCATTTACAGGCGGCGAGGCTCTTCTTAAAAAAGGCTGTTTGGATCTTCTTGAATACACGGCTTCTCTTTGGGTTGATAAGATTGAAACTATTGAAGGTGAACTGGTTACAAACACAGTTCATCCTGATGTTTATCTACTTTCAAACGGTATTCTGGTTGATAACAAAGTTATGGATATTCTTGAAAAATTAAATATCAGTCTGAGTTTAAGCCTTCCAGGGCTGAATACTTTTGAAGAACATACAGGGTTTGACAATGCTTCACTGGTTCTGGCTAGATTCAAAGAAGCCCGCAGAAGAGGTATTCCAACAACAGTAAACAGCACGGTAACAGCAAAAAACATACATGAGCTCAGAAATACACTTTCATCCGCACTTCTTGCTGGGGCTGGCCAAGTGCTTATAAACAGATTCCTTCCCGGTGGTCGAGGGCTTTCATGGGCAGATGAACTAAGCCTTACTGCACCACAGGTAAGAAGTATGCTTCTTGAGGCTGATGATGTACTTACAAGAGCAAATAGATCTGGAAACCTAGGTACAGAAATTCCATTATGCCTTCTAAATGATATTTCATTAGAAACCTTACAAGCTGGAACAAGATGTTCGGCTGCAAAAGGTTTTTTTGTCATAGGTCCCTCTGGTTTTATCAGAGTATGCAACCATTCAGAAGTAAGGCTGAACCATATAACTGACTGGAAAAATCTAAAACACAACAGCTACTGGAAAACCTTCACCATGAAAAAGTATCTTCCGTCTGAATGTAATAGTTGCAACCAATTCATTAACTGTGATGGTGGCTGCCGAGAAGCAGCTCATGTAACCGGTGGATCGGTAGATTCAGTGGATCCTGTTTTACTCAATGAAAAACTCCCATATTCACTGTTGCCAGGAACCAAATAGAAAGTTTTATGTAGACAACTACTGAATTCTAATTTGATCATATGTGTTTCATCTCATTCATGAAAGGTTTCTTATGAAATTCTTGCCAATTGTTTTTCTAGCTCTAATTCTTGCCTGCGGCTCTTCAGAACAACAGTCCACTGAAATTGTCACAAGCAATATAAATGAAATACCTCACTATTTTATCAGTCCTGTTGATACAATCGGAGTTGAACTGGGTGACAGTAATTATGTATTTGGTCAAACCGATGCAGCTATTTTTGCACAGAATGGTGATATTTTAGTTCTTGACGGATCAAAAAAACAGATTTCTGTTTTCTCAAGTACAGGTGAATTTATCAGAGTAATCGGACGACCTGGTAATGGTCCAGGTGAATTTTTGAAACCAACAACTTTTGCATTTCTTGGCAACGGGTTACTTGCAGTTTCTGACCCTCCAGGTGGAAAAATATCTTTGTTTGACTCATCATATACTTATGAAAGCGAGATTACAGGTTTCTTTCCTGCTCCCCCCCACTCAATGTCTGGTGCAGATGGCTTGTCGATAATAGGTCTGATGAAACAATTTGATGTGGAAAATGAAAAAATAGGATATACCTTGGTAAGGTTAAATGGAACTGCTGAACCAACATTTGTTTACGCAGCTGAAATGATGGACTTTGAACCCACCATGATAGGACCTGGTTACACAGAAACCACTGTTGCTTTCGCTTCAGATTGTACTGGAAGAGTATTCTCCAGCATTATGTCTACAGACAGTTACCTTATAGAAGGGTTTCTTCCTGATGGAGAGTTATTTCTAACAATAGAACAGCCTTATACACCTGTTAGTAAAACAGAACTGGAAATAGAAGAAGAGATTGCTGACTTCAATTCCTTCCTTGAGAACAGGGCATCTTCTGGAGGCGGCGGTCGTATGCAAAGCATGGGCATACAGATACCTGCCGATGAAGTGAACTATGAACCAGATCCAGATTTTTATGCTATTTCGAACTTGATGGTTGACTCCCAGGAAAGAATCTGGGCTAGAAGAGGTTCTGAAGCTCTTCCTTTCTTTGATGTATTTGCTATGGATGGAAATCTTCTTTTCACAGCTTCAGTTGAAGAAGGAGATCCTGATTCCAAAGATTGGATCATGGCGGTAGGCGAAAACAATCTTCTTGGTCTTTCTGTGGATCCTTTGGGTTATCCCAAAGTAGTAATTCTAGAATTAGAACAAGACTAAACATAAAAACACGCAGAAGCCACTTAATTTAGTTTAAGCTGCTTCTGCGTGAATATATAATTTACTACCTTACAAGAACCATCCATTTTGCTTCACTAGTAAAAGAAGTTTCAAAATGATACATGTATAATCCAGAGGAAACAGCTGTACCGGAAGCATTACAACCATCCCAAATGATCTGATGAGAACCGGAACTGAAGAACTCTCCATCAACTAAAGATCGTACCACTCGACCAGAAACATCCAAAACAGTAACATTTACCATCTCCGATGTTGATAGATTGAAGTTTATCG
>JAOZUR010000087.1:0-3530 GCA_029938555.1 Candidatus Sabulitectum sp.
AGGATAATATGAAAACCATAAGAAGTTATGAGTTAATACAAAAGGAACATCCAGAGTTACTGAAAGATGAATCAAACCTTTCAGGTGGTCACTGTGAAGAGGCTGTTTGGCCTGAAACATCCCAAGAAGCCGTTACTTTTTTTAAAAACAAATCCCACTCTCAAAGACAGGTTACAATTTCAGGAGCCAGGACTGGAATAACAGGCGGGGCTATTCCAATGGGTGGAAGTGTGGTGTCTACCAACCTTCTAAAAGGTATCTGCAACACATCTGAGGAAAACATAATTAGAGTAAAAGCAGGTGAAACCCTAGATTCTGTTTATCTATACTGTAAAAATGAAAAACCTGGGTTCTTTTACCCACCAGACCCAACTGAAACAACTGCTTCCATAGGAGGAACCATAAGTACCGATGCCTCCGGTGCTGGAAGTTACAAATACGGTTCAACAAGAAAATGGATAACTCAATTGAAAATTATATTGCCATCTGGTTATCTTCTAAAAATCAAAAGAGGTGATCACAAATTTGTAAATAGCAGGCTTAACCATAAAATACTTGGAAAAATCAAACTGCCCATACTTAATAAACCTCAACCTGTAAAAAATGCAGCGGGGTTATACATCGAACCTAATATGGACTTGATTGATCTTTTCATCGGCAGTGAAGGCAAACTAGGATTAATAATTGAAGCAGATCTTCTGCTTAAGAGAAAGCCTTATTCACTGGTTAGTTTTGGTATCTTTTGCAATGAAGAACAATTCTGGAAACTTCGTAGTGATTTAATGAACTCAAAACTGTCACTTAGAGAGCTTGAAGCCATAGTTAACCCTTCTCTAGCATTTCTAGAGAAATACACCGATAGGTCTTTTAAATACCCTGGAGACTGGGTTCTTATTACCTCAATCGAAGTGAGCTCTGAAGACGACTTAGATAAAACTCTTGAAATACTCGATAATTTTCTCAAACAAAACGGTATCTCCGATGAAAATACCCAGGGAGGATTTGACGAGACAGAAAGAAAATACCTGAAGGAATTCAGACATCTTTTACCAGAAACAGTAAACAGGGTTATTTCCAGTTATTCATTAAAAAACAATAGGATTCACAAGATCAGTACCGATGCTGCTGTTGCACCTGAACTACTTGAAAAATACTACAAAATAATGAAACAATATTTAACTGATTCCGGGGTAACATTTGTAATTTTTGGTCACGCTGGGCAAGGGCATCTGCATGCAAATCTTCTACCGGAAAATGATGATATGTTAAAAAAAGCAGAGTATGCCGGGGAACAAATAGCCAAGGCAGCTGTTAAACTATCAGGTACAGTGAGTGCAGAACATGGAACTGGAAGGTTAAAAGAACACTTACTAAAACTAATGTATTCACAGAATGAGTTAAATCAGATGGACTTGCTTGTGAAGAGTTTTTTAGATTTAAATAACACCTTGCAATAACTCTTCATATTTGTATATTTCCCCAGTCTTCGGACAAGGGTGTCACAAGTCTCAAGCAGGAGGTTTCTCATAGGAACTGCACGAACCCTGAAGGAAACCGTTTCTGGAATGTGTGTTTCAGAAAAACAAAGCCGGTTTTTGGCTTGTGGCACCTCATTTATAGACTCTTCTGACCGTTCATCTGTTATCAAATCGCTGAATAAACAGTTCAAACTAAAAAAAGCCAGCCATTTAAGCTGGGCTTTACGACTTTCTGACGGAACTGAAATCAAAAACGATGGTGGGGAATCAGGATCGGGAAATTGTATTCTAGATGTGATGAGAGCCATGAATGCAGTTGATTGTTTTATTCTTGTGGCAAGATGGTATGGTGGAAAACACCTAGGAGGACTCCGATTTAGAATCTACCGAGAAACCACAAAAGAGCTTCTCAAAACCCATTCCTCTCCTCTGTAGCTGTTACATTTATATTTTTTCATTAGTTTTCCGTTGTATATTCCTCCATAATTCAGAATCCCATGGAGGGAAATCTTGTGAAAAATCAGTTTTTTGTATGTCATTCAAGCTCGGATGAAAAACTTGCTGAAACTCTTGTTAATGAGTTAGAGGCAACTGGAATCAATTGCTGGCTCGCCTCTAGAGACCAGCCAGAAGGTCCTGAAAAGGAAAAGTATGTTTCCCGTGCCATTCTTGATTCAACAGCGGTGATTCTGATATTCTCTGAAAATTCATCCGATTCAACAAACATCCGCAGCGAACTGGACATAACTTCAAATCAACGAATTCCAATAATTCCACTAAAATTCCACAACACCTCTGTATCCAAAACTATCAGTTATTACACCGATTCCTATCAATGGATCGATTGTGAATTTCTTCAAACAACTACCCCGGAAATAACTGAAACTATTTTTGCATTGATAAAAAAGTCCATCCCCAAAAAACCCACTACAAATACAGCTGACAAAAGAAACAAGATTCTTATTGCTTCCAGTATTCTGTTAATATTGTTTCTTGTGTTTTTGGCATTGAATAACAAAAAATCATCGGTGGCCACTGCTGAACTGATCAATATAGCTGTTGGCGGCAGAGATTCATGGGATGCTGCATCTGATATTGTAGCAACAGTTGATGGAGGAATCGTAGTTGCAGGCTCTTGGGACTGGGGATATTGGAGTGAGATATGGGTATTACAACTGGACCATTCCGCAACACTCATATCAACATGGTCCGACTCGGTGGCAGGTGTAAGTAAACCGCTTCTGCTGGCTACAGCTGACGGTGGATTTTTGGTTGCTTACAACTGTTTTTCCGAAACTGAAGAAACAAATTTTAGATACAGGTCTGTACGATTTAATTCTTGGGGCAACGTAATGTGGAGCGCAGACAACCAAGTGCAAACCATAAGTACAGGTGAACCAATATTATCCTCGCTTAACTGGTTCTCTGACAGTACTGCTATCGCCTCATTCACTGTAAGGTACCCAATACAAAACAATCACTCAGTTCATTTTGCAAAATTCAGGGCTAGTAATGGTGAAGGTTCTTCTTTCACTCTTCCAGGCGATACAGAAACAATAAACATTTCCACTTCTTCCACCAATCAGATTCTCCATGTGAGCAGAAGTGACGGTTATAGTAGTAATGATGTGCGCATACTAAACAATGATGGGCAACCCGATCACATTATTGAAAATGACCTTAGCGCAACAATCACAAATGTAGAGTATACCTGCAACAACACAATAATCGCAGCAAAAACCACCGGTGGAGATAACGGCATCCTTTCAGTTGTTGAATTTTCTGAAAACAGTGACATACATTGGGAAAATTCATTTGACAACAACATTACAGGAACAATCCACGATATAACTATTTTGCCAGAGGGATTGATTGTTTTAGTAGGATCAACCGCCCCAAACAGCGCCGGATACAGGGATGGACGGGTTATCTGCCTTAATTCTTCAGGAAAACTTCTATGGGAATCTATTATTGAAACTCCCGGTGATAATCAGATTTTCTCTGTGGATAACCATAAGGATGGAACGCTGCTTCTTGCAGGTTCTACAACTG
>JAOZUR010000087.1:3630-5257 GCA_029938555.1 Candidatus Sabulitectum sp.
CATCAAGAAATATTTCCCTCACAGAAAATCCTGTTATTTTCACAATAGAAAATTATGCAGATTCTGTTCTTTTCCGAGTTGATGAAAACCTGATATCAACTGTTCAATATCTTAACAAACCAGATTCAATAAGATTTTTTGTAAGTGGTTCTACCCTGCCGGAATCTCAAACCATAGACAATATTAGAGTTTACCTCAGGAAATGGTAACTAGATTCTTACTACTTATATTTCTTTACTACAAGACAAGCATTTCCTCCACCAAAACCAAAAGAATTACTAATTGCTGCGTTTAGCTCTATAGATTCCGCACCGTTTGTAACATAATCAAGAGTACAATCAGGATCCGGGTCCTGATAATTAATTGTTGGTGGAATTTTTCCTGTATAAACACTCATAACAGTTGAAATGAATTCAACAGCACCTGCAGCTGCCATAAGATGACCAATCATTGATTTGATGGAACTTACCTTAAGAGAATCTGCATAATCCCCGAAAACTTGCCTTATAGCAGCGCTTTCACACTTATCGTTTAGCACTGTGGATGTACCATGCGCATTAATGTAACCGATATCTTTTATACCTAAATCAGCATCCTTTAACGCAGCTTGCATAACCCTGATCATTCCACTGCCTTCAGGATCAGGGGCAGTCAAGTGATATGCATCAGATGTATTTCCATATCCCACTATCTCACCATAAATTCTTGCTTTGCGATTTAAAGCATGCTCCAAGTCCTCAAGAACAACCACTCCTGCACCCTCGCCCATGACAAAACCATTTCGATTTTTATCAAAAGGTCTGCTTGCGTTTTCAGGAGAAGAATTTAAGGTCATTGAGCGTGTGGAACAAAAGGCACCATATGGTAATGGGGAAATACATGCCTCTGTACTGCCTGCAAAAATAAAATCTGCGTCACCTCTTTGCACCACTCTAAATGCATCACCAATTGCATTAGATCCTGTTGAACAAGCCATTGATGGAGCAGACAGAGGACCTCTAAAACCATACTTTATGGAAACCAGAGCGGCGGCCATGTTAACAAGCATTCTTGGTACAAGAAAAGGGCTCAATCCCCTGGGGCCTTTATCAATCAGCCTGGCATAACCTTCATCAAGTGCCTGGGCCCCACCAATGCCTGAACCAATAAAAACTCCAGCGCGATTACTATCAAAAGAAACTAAACCAGAATCTTCCATGGCCATGGCAGATGCTGCAATTGCAAACTGGGTAAACCTATCCATTCTTTTAGCTGATTTATCATCAATCCAATTCCTGGCATTAAAACCCTTTACCTCGGCAGCCAGCTTTGACCTATAATCTGTTACATCAAATCGAGTAACTACATTAATTCCATTCTGCCCATTCAATAAAGCACGAAAACAATCTTCAACCCCTAAACCAACAGGGGTAACAGCGCCAAAACCTGTAATAACAACTCTATGTTCGTTCATGAAAACAATCCTTTAAAAATCAAAAAAACAAATAATCTTTATTGCCAAAGATTCGTTGGGTAGACAATATACCGGCATTTAAAACTGTGCAGAAATCAAAAAATACACACAGCAAATGTTCCTCCTTAGATAATTAACTATTCCCTCATTAGCAAGAACCACTCTGGAATCAAA
>JAOZUR010000087.1:5357-8265 GCA_029938555.1 Candidatus Sabulitectum sp.
AATGCTGGATATCATCCAGAGATATCCAGGCAGGATCTGATTGGGCTGAATGTATTTACTCTGCAATCAGCAACTCAGTGGCTCTAGTTCTTGTTTACTCTAGTAATGTAAATGAATCATGGCAGATTCGTAATGAGCTGGATATTGCAACTAATCAGAAAATACCAATAGTTCCACTTATGTTTGAAGAAAATGAAATTTCAAACGGGATTAAATACTTCACTAACTCTCATCAGTGGCTAAACTGCACATCATTGAAAGTAAAAACTCCAAAAATTTTAACTGCATTAAATAGCATTTCCCATAAGAAACCTAGCTACATAACAGAACCACCATCCTCTGTGAAGAAAAAAAGATTTACCTGGATAACCTTGTCAGCTGTTGTACTTTTACTAATTGTTACTTTCTTTTACTATTCATCACAAAAAACAATTACAACAGGTGATTACACTAATCTTCTGAATCTTGCTGCAGGAGGAACGGACTGCTGGAATTACGCCACAGATATTCTTCCAGGCCCCAATGGAGGAGTTATTGTAACTGGAACGTGGGACTGGGGTTTCTGGAGTGAACTCTGGGTTACCAGTTTTGACAGTTCCGGTACTTTATTACACAGCTGGTCTGATTCTCTTTCCGGAGAATGTCAACCAAAACTTCTAACAACAGCAGATAATGGATATATTGTGGTTTTTGCAAGTTACGCCGATATGTTGCATACTGGTTTTACTTTCAGAGCAATACGATTTGATTCCACAGGTAGTTTTGTTTGGGAATCAGAAAAGTGGATAAACCTTCCAGGGGCAATTCAACCGGATTTATCAGAACTGTGCTGGCTCCCTGATAGCATGGCAATAGCCTCATTCACAGTTCGAATGCTTTCTCCCAATTATCAATCTGCTCACTTCTTCAACATCAATACCTCAAATGGTGAAGCAGAATATTTTTCACTTCGTAAAAACAATGATTCCCGTTGCATGGCCACAGCCCAAGATGGAACAATTATCCATTTTGGCAAAGACAGTATTTCAGGAGCAAACGCTGTAACTTTTCTAAACTCTGGTGGAAACACCATGAATCGTCTTGTTTACGGCGACCGCAGAACTACCGCATCTGCAGTTGAATTCCTTGATGACAATTCAATTATCGCAACGTTCTCTAAGGATGCTTTCGGTGGAGGCAACGGTGACTTGGCCGTGATTAAATTTTCTTCCAATTTTGAAATAATATGGGAAAAAACATTTGGCGGAGATATGTCTGATTACGCATCAGATATTGAAATAAGAGAAGATGGTTCTATGATTATTGTCGGTTCAACTGTTTCCGACAACAGCACCTACCGGGATGGATGGGTTATCTGCCTTGATAGTTTCGGAGAACTTCTATGGGAAACAAAGATTAGTACTGAAGGAAATAACCATATTTATTCAGTAAACATAAATGAACAAGGCTTGATTCTTTTGACAGGAACAACCACATGTTTTAACAACAAAGATGCTTGGATTCTTCAAATGACCGCTGACGGTAATTACAACCATGAAACCACTCTTGGTCTGAACCTATTTACAGAAGACTGGCAGACTGGGTTCCTGGATCAGTCTGTGTGGGAAATGGGATTCAATCGAAATTACACAGCTGCAATAATGACCGATGACAGTACCGGCAATATGTCTCTTAACACCAACAATGTTCCCATAATGCTCATGGAAACATTCAAACTAGTTCCAGGTCTGACCTTCTCGGCCCAAGTAACCGTGCCTGAAAACATAACCACAACAGGTTGTAACTGGTTATCAATTGGTACATCTGAATTCGACCTTTCAACTCTTCTTCAAGAGGCATCCAGAGGTATGGATTGTGAGTTAAAATGGAACTACACCGGTGACACTAATGGCCAAGCCGCTGGGATAACCATGACAACAGGAAGAACATCTCCTTGCTCCATTCAGTCAGTACCAAATAATCAATGGTTACTTGCTAAAGGATACCAGCAATTCACAATAGAGAATTGTACTGATTCAGTAAAATTCTGGGTTAATGACAGCCTGTTGTCCAAAATTCATTCACTTAACAAACCTGACTCTCTCAGATTCTTTTTAAACGGCAGCTCAATGTCCATGCCCCACAGAATTGACAATATCAGAATATTTTTGCGACGATGGTAAGTAGCAAAAAAAGACTTGTATTTCATGCAATCTTAACCAAAACCTTATCAACTCACCCTAAGATCCTTATACGATTACTAGCACTGTTTTGTCTAACATTTCCTGCTGTATCAAATGCCGAGGAATTACTGTTTGCCGATGATTTTCAAAATGGTGAAATCAGTGACGAGTGGGTATTTTATGGAGATCCAACATCAATAATAAACCAGAATCGTGGTAACCCTGCCCCATGCTTCTGCAACAATGGTGACTCTATGTATGGCAGTGGGATATTTACCAGAGAATCTTTCAGCATAGAAAATGGTCTAGTGGTAGAATGTGATTTTTTTGTAAATTCTCATCCAAGAGGAGCATGGATTGATGCTAGATTCCAAGTTTGTGACATCAACCAAATAATACCAGGACATGAGCCGCCTACATTTGTGGGCATTAGTTACAGTTTTTACGGTGAGCTGGACTGGTCTGCTCCACACCTTCAAGGTGTAGTAGGGCAATTAATCGCTGGGGAAAACATCCCAACCCTTGTACACATGAATCAATGGTTAAACGGCTGGTTCACCTACAAAATAGAAATCACTCCAGAAGGATTTTGCTCATTATTCATGAATGATTCTCTTCTTGGGGTATATCAGCCTGCCTGTCTAAACGGCGTAGAGCAAGTTGTGGTAATTCTAGGTGGTCGATCATCCAGTTGGGGAATTGCCCTGCATGATAATCTTCGGGTTTATGTTCCATGACAAAAACAC
>JAOZUR010000088.1 GCA_029938555.1 Candidatus Sabulitectum sp.
GAACACCAGACTTCGCTAAATCTCCCATATTAGATTCTCAGCCTCTCTGGAGAACTGTAATACTTCCTCCTGCTTCTGCAAATACATCATACTTATTCAATGCAGACGGCCTTGATGATTTTGCAGGAATAAAACTTCTTCGCACAGGTAAATTTTCCATAATTGACAGAAGCTTAGTGGATCTGATTCTTCATGAACAGGAATTTTCTTATTCAGGCATTGTGGACCCAGCCTCAGCAGTAAGACTTGGTTCTCTTCTAGGAGCTGAAGCTGTTATGACAATTACCATTGGGCAAATTCGGCATGATGATTTCTGGGATGACGAGCCGGCACAGCGAACAGCAAGTTTGCATGTTAAACTGATTTCTGTTGAAACTTCTGAGGTTCTTTATACTTCTGCTGGGGAAGGTTCAAGCTTTGAAGGCGCAGAGGGTGCATTAAACATGGCATTGGAAATGTCTCTTATCGGGCTAACACAGTAAGGACCAAAATGAAAAAAGTATTTCTAATAATACCGGTAGCTCTATTTATAACCGGATGTGGCACCACAATTACAAGAGTCACACCTCTGCTTACGGACTTGTCTCAATCTTCTGAGGAAAACACTGCAAGCTTAAATCAAGAAATTCGTTTCCCTAATTCCGAACCAATCGTCGTTAATGGGGATGTTTGTGAAGCTACACAGAATGGTGAGATCGACTGGTCAGACAATACAATCCGCGCAACCGGCATGGCAGTTCTTGACCCGAATAACCCAAATACTTCACAGGCAAGACTCATGGCAGAAAGAGCAGCGATTGTGATTGCTCAACGCAATCTGTTAGAAACTGTTCAGGGTGTTAGAATTAATTCTGAAACCCGAGTAGAAAACTTCATGACTGACTATGATGTGATTTACACCAGGGTTGAAGGTGTTGTTAAAAATGCTAGACAGATCGGTTCATCAACATATAATGAAGACGCTGGCACAGTGGAAGTAGAATTGGAAATGGAAATCCACAATGATCAAGGTCTTTCCGGTGCATTAGCTTCCGCTTTAACAACCCAGCAAATTGCAAATACTCAAATGTCATCACAGACAAGAGATTTTTTAGAACAGTATTCTGCAATTGTTTTTAATGGAAGTCAGGCTGGTTTGACCCCTTCAATGTATCCCAAAATTTATGATTCCAATGGAAATCTTTTGCTAGATACAAGTGAATACTCACAATACCTAAATTCTACAGGTGATACTGCAATGCAATTTATTTCCGACATAAATCAGATTCTTTCTCAACCGGCTTTTGCACAATCACCCCTGGTAATTGATATTCTTCAGGTCACCGGTCAGTTTGGATCAGACATTATTCTTAACCAACAGCAATCTGATTCCCTGGGGTGGCTTAAGGCTGGTCTTCCCTATCTGATCAGTGCAGGTAAATTCCTGATGAATGTGGTACTGTAATATGAGAATAGCACCACTGTTATTTATTTTGCTCGCAGTTGGTTGCATGCAAGTAAATTCTGATTCAAATGTAGGCACGGTCATTGCACCCCCGGCCTCAACATCACAGGCGACATTACCTACAGCGGATGAAACTGAAATTTTAGTTGAAGGTGTGGCAGCTATTGAATTCCAGGGAGGAGCTGCCAAAGCAAGAGATAACGCATTAGATCACGCACTAAGAAGCGCTGTTGAGCAGGCAGTTGGAACTTATATTACTTCTGAAACACAAGTTAGTAATTTTCAACTGATATCAGACAATATATATTCCCATACATCTGGTTATGTGTCCAGTTACCAAATCGTAAACGAGAGTGAAAACAATGGACTCTACAGAATTGTACTTCGTGCTATTGTTAAAACCGAAAACATTGAAAACGATCTAACTGCCATAGGCATCCTGCTGAGCGAACAGGCAAGGCCTCGTGTTATGGTTGTCATCAAAGAACTTAATCACATATCAGAGCTTGCAAATCCTGAAATCCTTATGAACAATATCATGTTTGAAACCCTAATCCTTGATCATTTCAGAGCAAAAGGATTTCAAGTAGTAAACGCAGCAACTGTTGCAGATTTGATAAAAAAAGATCAACTTAAGCTTATTCTTGAAGGTGATGAAGCTGCAGCAACTCTTTTAGGGCTTCAAGCAGGAGCGGAAATAATAATAACCGGCACTGTTACGCATTCAGAAGAAAACAGAATGATAGCAGGTTCTTTCAGAAAGATTCATCAATTTCAAGTAAGCAGTCGTGCCATTAACACAGTAACCGGTGGTTTGTTTGCAGGTTCAGCTATTACTGTACAACTGCCATTCAGTGAAAGCCAAGCCAGAGAGCAAGCTGCACAAGACACTTCCGAGGAACTAATTTCAGCAATTCTAAACAGCTGGATACAACAGGAAAATACAACTGTAATTGTTTTGTCGAATGCAGACTTCAACAAAGTTCAAACTCTTCGCTCTGAGCTACAATTGAAAATAAGAGGCATTAGTGATGTGATCACCAGAGATTTTGCAGGAACAAGAGCAACTCTAGAAATAATTTCTGAGACCTCTTCTTCACAGGTTATAGATGAAATGACTTCTGGTAACTTAGATATTGAATTTCAAGTAACAGGAGTATCAGGTAATCGTTTGGATATAACATTTACTGACTAAGTATCTTTTTGAATATCACTAAGTTATAACACATGTTTACTGTTGACAGCAATGCAAAGCATCTATATAGTGAAAATAGAATACCTGACGAGTAGGAAATCCTCTATTGACTAAATCAAAAGAATTTACAATAATAGAATCGCGTTTCCAGAAACCAAAGGGGGTATGAATGCTAACCATTCAACTTAACATGCAATGAGAAAATTACTACAGGCTCAGTTCGGGTCTGGATGGTTTTGGATTCTCTTTATCCTGAGCTAAGTAATTTTCAATCTTTGCTTGGTTTCTTAATTGTCACTTTATTAAATCTTATCATGGGGGAATTTATGCGTTTTGTATTTATTACACTGCTTATGATTTCTGCTGTTTTTGCAGCTGACAGAGTCGTTTTGTTTGAAGATCACACAAATGCCCAGTGTGGCCCTTGCTGGCAAATTGAATCACAAATCAATACTTTTGTTAATGCCCATCTTGCGGCAGGAGATCTTGCAGCCTTGCGAACTCATGCATGGTGGCCAGGTGCTGATCCTGTTTACAGTGCTAATCCTTTAGAGCAAAAAGAAAGAATCGATTTTTACAACATTTCAGGTGTTCCTGCATTAAAGATGGGTGGCATTCTTCCAGCAAATGGTAGTAACCTTCAGGCTCGTTTTGACATCAGGGCTGCCACTCCGTGTTATCTTGATATTCAGGTTACAAAAAACAGTACCACCATGTTCATCGCCCTTACTGCTGAACAATCTTTAACCAGCCAGAGCATTAGACTTCAGGCTATTCTTGTTGAAGATGAAGTACCTGGTTCAGGATACTGGAATTCCACTGTTTTTGAACAGGCTTTCCGTGATAACATTGCCGGTTTGCATGGTGTTGAAATTGATTTTGGTTCAAGCTACCCTTCTACTCTTTACTTCGAGTTTCCATACTCTGCTGCAGGGTTTGTAGAGGAAAACTTGAGTCTTGTTGCTTTTGTACAAAGAGATAGCACCAAGGAAGTATACAACGCTTTTTACCAGTCACTTCTTGACATACCTGCAAATACTGGAATTGAAGGATCTTCAGCTGAGGAACTCACAATTGCTGTAAGCCCAAGCCCAAGTACCGGTACTTTCAGTATTGTTCATTCAGGATCTGAAAGCATGAACGGGTCACTTTCCCTGTTTGACATTTCCGGTCGCCAGATTGAATCATCATTGCTTTCCGGAGTACAAACACAATTCTCTGTAAACAATCCTGGTATCTATCTTGTTGTTTTGAATTCAAATGATGGTAGAACAGCTACCCAAAGAATCGTAGTAACTCCATAAGACTACCATAAAAACACAAGGGGTGGTAATTTCTACCACCCCTTTTTCTATGCAAAAATATTTGTTTAAAAGTATCTAATTATCTTCGTTTAGCTCTTTTTCTAAAGGTAAGTCTTCTGGAAGAGGTGGAAGGGTTTGCTGGGCTGCACCACATTCTGTAAAATCCCCACCAGCACAACAGCCTGTGGTGGTTTCTAAACTATCGGTTACCAATTGCTCAGCTTCTGGTAAACTAATATCAATATCACTTTCAGAAAAAGCTGGAACGGCAAAACTAACAACAAGGGTTAACAAACCTAACTTCCTCAATGTTATTGACTTCATTAGTTTAGAACCTTTACTTCACCCCATGTGACTGGATCAAGAGCAGCGGAAGTTGAATAAGTAACCACAAGCCTTGGTCTGTAAGCAGGAACAGAAACTCTGGAAGAATAATAAAGACAGTCATTCATTGTTGTACAATTACGAGCTGTACAGTAAAGACCGTAATTATCTGTAACTCCTGCAAACCAGTCTATTGTAAAATCCGTAATATCAACGGAATGCCAAGCATTAGCAGAAGGCCACTGTGTTAAAATAATTCCATCATCTTCAGTGTGTGCAGGTCTGTTTCCAAAAGTAACTGTAGCCTCATCCCAATCTTCAAGAACTCTGAAATACAACATTTCTCCTGAAGGTGCTCCATCTCTTTGAGCACAATAAATTCTGAATTCTGCACTTTCAATAACGGCACCTTCTGGAATATCACTAAGATCCCAGTAAATAAAAGTGCGGTGATAACAGGAACTGATTCTTCCCTGTGCCAAAAACTGATCACCGGCAAAAGGGTTAGTGGCCCCAGGGTCGCAATCACAAACAAAAGCATCCTGGGTAGCTTCAATAACCATTTCCTCGCCTAAAGCATTCAAAACCGGTACTAAAAAAAGACAAACAAAAACCAAACTAATTTTTTTCATCGGTACGCCCCAATCGATTGAAGAAACTCAACACAATACCAAGCCATATTATTAGACCAGTCGTCTATGATGTCAAGTTCCATCAACTAAGTAGATTACAGCAAATATTACATAAAAACATACCTATCTTATATGTATATCTTGCGTTGACTCCACCTAATTATTTTGCTATAAAAATTGAGGTGTTTAGGAAGTTATGTCTAGCTTTATTTTGGAGGGTTAAAATGGCAGACAATAATGACATTGGTACATTGATTGATGAAAGACAACTTTCACAGTGGCATCTGATGGTAGCTTCTCTTCTGGGTTCTCTTGCAAGCCAAGAGGGTATGTTCAACCAGGCGTTTCTTAACCGAATACTCAAACATTCCATGGATGAATTCATTATTCCATACTTTCAAACTCTTCCAAAATATCAGGATTCCATAACAGAATCACAGCAGGCTTCCTCCCTGACGGGCAAGCTGCGTCCAGTTGTAGAGTTTATCGATGAAGTATTCAATCTTGCGGGTCAGGTAGAAATTTCCGAAAATGATTCAGGTCTTCCTGTTTTAAGAATCGGGTCTTCAAGCTGCCGCTTTTGCCCGGTTGGTGTGGGCAATGCAAGCATAACACCAGGAAAAACTTTCTGTCCATTCCCCACAATGATCGAAGAGACTGCCAATGTAATGTTGAAAACAGTCCAGATCAAAACTCTTTTGGAAAGAGATGGAACAAAAACCAGAATCCTCAAAAAACACGATGGTAGTTGCTATATCACATACGAAATCAAATCACTTTAAGTATCATTTCACAAAGATGTTTTGATTGAAGCCCAAGTCACACTGGCAAGGCTACTTGTGCCAAATGGATCAGCAGATGATGTTAGCAAATTCCAGTGGCCAGGTTCACACTGCAAGGGCATGTATTGAAGCTCTGTGCCAGAGTACCTTGTCCCCTGCATACCACTTGAACCTTCAGGTTCATAGCTCGAAGAATTGTAAAGGAAAGCTATTTCTGAATTAGTTACACCATCAGGAGATGCCCATCCAATCAAAATACAAGTAACGTAATATGGAGCTGCACCTGACTCAACCCATGGGGGAACGGCATCCCACATCACCACAAAATGATCAGCAAATGCCTGATAGTAAATGCCACCTTCTTCATCCGCATCAAGGTCACACCACCAAGGAGCTACCAAGGCTTCAACAAAACATGAATTCAATGCTGGAAAATGTGTAAAACCCCATCCAAGATACACATTTCTGAATACAATTGTACCGTTTGAACCTATGTAAACACTATCCTTTTCCACACCGTAAAACACGAAATCAAAATCCAGTTCGCCGGCAAACCAGAAAGTATCATCACCAGGACCCATGTATGTTCCTGTTGTTGAAATATCTATCCAGTTCTCATTGAAAAATTCTGCATTTTCTTCCTGATCATACCAATAGTACCCACCCTCATCCGGTCCGCCGGATGATGCAAAACACAAACAAACTAAAAACAAAACAGATAGAAACGATTGCATAATACTCCCTTGTTATTGTTGACAAATAATCTTTGCTCTATGAACTTCATCAAAGATAATAGACCAGTCGTCTACGCAAGTCAATGACTGCTGATTGCTTGTGTTCCTGAATTCATTGCACATCGGAAGGTATTAAATATCGCGAAAAATTGTACCAATTTTATTGGAAAGGCTGTCTGGAGAAAAAGGCTTCTGTAAAAAGCCATTTGGAAGCTCATTAGGAAACAAGCTAGATAATTTCTCTTCACTGTACCCGCTTACCACTAGAACAGGAAAAGACATATTCCTATCACGCAATCTATTAAAGACTTCAGCACCATTCAGACCTGGCATGGTTAAATCAAGCATCATCAAATCAGGAATTTCCCCAGCATCTAACAATTCTAGTGCTTCTGCCCCGCCAGGTGCAGAAACAGCCTCAAACCCCAGTGAAACAAGAATTTCTACTATGGTTTCTCTTACAATTTCCTCATCATCAACAACAAGAATGCTTTTACCCAAATATTTTTCGCCAATTGGATCAAAATCCAAGGTTTCTGCTAAAACAACTTCATCTGTTGTTTGCAGATATATGCTAAACTCTGTTCCCTTTCCCTGTTCAGAATTAACCATAATGGCCCCTGAATGGCCTCGTACTATCCCAAGAACCGCAGCAAGCCCAAGGCCACGCCCTGTTTTTTTTGTTGAGAAAAAGGGATCAAAAATCTTAGTAAGTGTTATCGGATCAACTCCACAACCGGTGTCTTGAACCTTCAGTTGAAGGTATTCACCATCACCGGGGGATTGCTCAAGAAGATTATCTACAAAATCACTTTTTTTCATAAAAACTGTTTTTGTGGAAATGATTACTTCTCCTGAAGTCTCCACTGCCTCCGCTCCATTAATCACCAGATTCATAATCACCTGATGAATCTGAGGAACATCACCAGACACTGTAGCACAGTAATCTGGTAAATCCATAACTAGTGATATATTTTTAGGTATGCTAGTTTCTATTAGAACAGAAATTTCTCTTAATACTCTATTCATATTAAATGGTTTGTGATTAACTGGTTTACCTCCAGCATAATCCAGCATCTGTGCACACAATTCAGCTGAGCTTTCAGCAGCATCACATATTAACTCAGCTTTGAGTTGAGCTGGTGAACCAGCATCTAAAGAAGCGCGAAGCATTGCACCATTCCCTAATATGCCCTGCAGTAGATTATTAAAATCATGGGCGATGCCACCAGCAAGTGTTCCAAGAGCTTCAAGCTTCTGAGTTCTTCGCATCTGAGCTTCAATAAGACTTCTTTGATTTTCAGCTATACGCTGCTTGGTAAGGTCAACCTGAATGACAAAAATCTCGTCATCCTTTAATGGAACCAGAGAAACAAGAATGTTCTTAAGAGATCCATCTTTTGCTCGGAGGTTAACTTCAAACTCTCGAGATTTAACTTTTTCTTTCAAAAAATTCGAAAACCATTGGTCAATATGCTTTGGTACTATCAACTCAAGTAAATCTTTCCCTATAGCTTCAGCACTTTCATACCCATACAATTCAGAACATGTATCATTCCAAAAAGTCACTATTCCGTCAGGATCTAAAGCCAGCACACCAATATTTGACATGTTATTTATAAGTTTTTTGAATCTTTGCTCGCTAAGAAGAAGAGCTGCATTTTCTTGTTCAAGCACAATCGCCTCTTCTTTTGCTTGCAAAAGTTTTTTCTTTCCACGGGCAGTTTCAGT
>JAOZUR010000008.1:0-12855 GCA_029938555.1 Candidatus Sabulitectum sp.
AGTCATTGAAATTTCACAGGCTGGGCATTTTTCCACATGACCGCAGGCCATGCACATTTGTATAGGGGAATGACCTCTGCGGTTGATAAGTATGATGCTCTGCTCTCCTGCTGCTGTGCGTTTGCCAATTCCAGCAAGCAATTCTTTAGATAGAAGAGTGAATTCCTGTTTATTGGAATCTATCAGGGAGATTTTTGGAAGCTCTCGTTTTGTTGCTCTGTTCGGCAGGGTTAGAAGGGTGTATCGGTTAAGTTGGGCATTTTGCCAGCTTTCAGCTGAAGGGCTTGCTGAACCGAGAATTACAGGGATATTTTCTATTTTTCCTCTGACTACCGCAAGGTCACGGCCGTTGTATCTTGGCATTGAGCTTTGCTTGTAACTGTCATCATGTTCTTCATCTACAACTATAATTCCAAGATTCTTTACTGGGGCGAAGATGGCGCTTCGTGGACCGATTACTATGCTTCGCTCTCCTCGCTGAACCATGCTCCATGCGTCCAGTCTTTCACCCTTGGAAAGACCACTGTGAAGAACAGCTACTTTGTCTGGAAAGCGATTGTTGAATCTGCTCACCGCTAGAGGGGTGAGAGATATTTCAGGCACAAGAACGATGGCACCTTCATTGTTTTTTGTCTGTTCTTCAATCAGCCTAAGGTAAACTTCTGTTTTGCCACTGCCGGTAACACCATGAAGCAGAAATATTTTTGATTCACTATTTTTGCTATCTTGTGTTGCTGCTACTTGTTGAATAACTTCTATCTGATGTTTATTCAGGGTTGGAACCGGTTTGTTTTCCAGATTAGGAGCATTTAGCATGGGGTCACGGGGTACTTTTATAACTGTTTCTTTTACAAGTCTTAAATGCCTAAGGCGCTCAAGTGAATTCCTGTTTGATCTTGCTGTTAAAAGAAGCTCGGTTTTTGGTATGGTTCCTGTTAATGCCAAAGTTAAAAGAAGGGCGGCTTGTTTCGGGGCTCTTTTTTTTAATGAATGACCTGCTGATGTGAGTTGTTCCGGTGGAACAAGGGGTTCAATAATTGAGATATGTTTTGGTGGAGGTAGTTTTTTCGGCTGCCACCAGCTTCTAATCATTCCCTTTGCCGCTTCTTCTGCAAGTATGCTGTCAAGTGGAAGATCTTTGGGTATCAGAGAGATTAGTAGTTTGTACTCAATGGTTTTTCTTTTGTTCGTGTATTGTTTAAGTGATGAGTCGCTGCCTATTTCAATAATTCTTACAGCACTTCCTTGCATTCCAGGGGGAAATGCAGCAGCAGCAACCATTCCTGGTGGTGTCATGTAATAATCCGCTGCCCATTTTAGAAGTTTAAGAACACTCTCTGTGAGCAGTGGATTTGAGTCTAACCGCTGTATTACTTTTTTGAGTTTTGGTTTTAGTTTTTCGGTAACTGATACATCTGATTCCCAGATAACACCAACTACTCTTGTTGGGCCAAGGGGAACTACCACACGGCAACCTGGAAGTGTACCTCCCTGCATTTTTTCAGGAAGCAGGTATGTGTAGGTTTCTGTTATGGGTCTGGAAATGGCAACTGATACTGCTGTTGTCACGGTTTCATGCCCAGGGCTAGAGCTCTGTTCCAAACAATTTCCCTTGCTTTTTTAATACTCATGGGAAGTTTTGGCAGTGTTGGAAATTCGCCGTGGTCGAATATGATTTTGCCGTTGCATTCCACTTTTGTCACCCGGCCAGCTCTTGGGATTTCATTTAGGTATCGCTGCTTGTCTTCCACTAATGCCAGTTCATCTTCTTCAGTTGTGGTGAGGTTCAGATGAACTTTATCATTTTGAAAATTCTTAAAGTTAAAGAAATCTGCTGCCTGTTTGCCGCTTATTTCCGTCCACTTTTCTCCTGGTATGGTACCTGGTGGAGCTTTAAGTGAAGCAAGGCTGGCTGCAAGACGGGTTTCCGCTGATAGGTCCAAGCGATTATTGCAAGGGGCACCGTCACTACCCAGTATGACTCTGATATTGTTTTTAAGTAATTCAGGTATGTCTGCTATGCCGCTACCCAGTCGTAGGTTGGTCCAGGGGCAGTGAACAACAGCTGTTTTGGTATTTACAAGCACTTCCATCTCTTTGGGTTGAAGATGAACGCAGTGTGCAAGCAGGGTTTTGTCTCCCAGGAAATTAAGTTTATTCAGCAGGTGAATGTTGCCTCCGTATTTTGCTATCCACGGGTCTGCCATTTCCCCTGGAGCTTCAGCGGCATGGGTGGTTCTTATTGTGTTTTTGTTCTTTGTTTCCAGCCACTGCCATAGTTCAGGTGTGCAGGAAAGAACAAATCTGGGTGCTAGGCCGTACTGAATAAGTCCTTCACAGCCATTCTCTACTTTTTCTGATTCATTTATTAGCCATGGTAATGGTTTTTTAATGAAGTCGGGACCTTTGTCCATAAGGGCATTGCAAACAACTGCTCTTATTCCACTTTCCTTAAGAATATTTACTGTTGTTGAAGAGTGTTGTACACTGCCCATGTCCAGCAGCCCGGTTGAGCCTGTTTCTATAATCTCTCTTAAAGAAAGAATCACAGATACAGTTAGAGTTTCCGGTGTATGAGCTGCTTCAAGTGGCCAGATTCGTTCTTCAAGCCAGGGCATTAATGTTCTGTTTTCAGCAATTCCACGGAAAAGGGTCTGACACAAGTGAATATGACCATGTATTGTGGGTTTAATCTGCTCCAAATTTACTCTCCTTCTTCTTTTTTCTTGCACGGGAAGCCTGATGGAAAATACAACATCGGCATGCTTCTTCTCTGGTCCGTGGAACGCTAAAACTTAATGCCTATTCCCTAACAAACTCTTTGTTCTTATAATCAATGCTGAATGCAATGTCAGTTCTCTTATCTGAATTAGAAAATTCAGGTTATTTTGAAAGGATTTATAGTGCTGTATACACTTATTCTCATGCTTTCCATGAATTTTCATGTTGTTGAAAGCGAATTGCCCAACGGGCTTGATATTATCATAGGAGAGGATCATTCTGCACCAGTTGTTACCGTGTGTATTGTTGTTGATACCGGTGGAACTTGTGAATCCCCGGAATCCAATGGCCTTGCTCACTTTTATGAGCATATGTTTTTCAAAGGTAATACTGCCTTGCCCAATCAGACAGCATATAATGCCAGAATGAGAGAGCTTGGTATGATTCGCAATGGAACAACAGGTACTGAAGTGGTACGATATTACCTGACAGTTTCATCCGATCTGTTTGATGAAGGTCTTGAATTCATGTATGACGCAATTACCGGACCTATGTTTGACCCGGAAGAGATAGTAAACGAGCGGTCTGTGATAATGAATGAATACGAAAGAAAAACAAATCACCCTTTCTGGAATTACTGGCGGATGAAAGAGGAAGTTCTTTCAATTGAAAAGTATAGAAGCAGTTCCATTGGTGTACCCCAGGTAATCATGGCTGCCGATCAGGAAATAATGCATGAGTTTCAGCACGAATACTACACCCCTGATAACTCTGCTCTTATTGTCACCGGCGATGTTGATGCAGAAGCTATTATGCCAGTTATTGAAGAAATGTTTAGCAGATGGGAATTTGGCGGAAGAAGTGATTATTTCGAACTTGATTTAAACATTTCAATTCCAAAAGATACCACTGTTTATGTTGGTGGCCCCCAGGGTATGGGCATGATTAACATTGTATATGTTGGCCCATCCATGGCGAATCAGCAGGAATGGACTTTTGCTGCAGATGTGTGGGGTCAGTATATGGGCAGAATGACCGGAGAGTTTTACAACAATCTGGTTGCAAATGGACCTTTCCTTGATGTGCATGCCAGTTATTATTCACAGAGGTTTGAGCCTTCAATTACTTTTGGCGGAACGATTGATCCTTCATTGGCTGACCAGGGGCTTGAAATGATGCAGATTGAGATTCAGAATATGTTTGATCAGGGGTATTTTACTGAGTCTGGAATCGAAATGGCTGCGGAACAGTTACGCAGGCACCGATTATTCAATGAGGAATCCAGTAGAGATATGGCCACAGAAACCTTTCCGTTCTGGTGGGTACAGGGTGGCGGTCTCGATTATTACAACAACTATCCTGACAGTCTGATGGCTGTCACAGCAGATGATATTTCTTTGTACTTGAACAGATGGATAAAAGATAAACCTTCCGCTGTGTTTGTCGTTACTCCGGAAGGAGAGTGGGTAGAATGATGCAACTTCTTTGTGTATTAGCTCTTCTGGCATCAGCGCCGGAAAATGTAACCGAATTTGATCTTGATAATGGTATTCATGTTATTTCTAGAACTGTTACCGGTGGTGAGGTTGAAGGACTTAGCTTCTTTCTTGTAGGAGGCTCTAGGGTTCTGAATGAAGACAATCAGGGCATAGAGGCGTTTGCTCTTGAGGCTGCACTTACTGGAAGTGATACCTATCCCGATCAACGGTGGCGCGAGATAATGGATGTGACTCTTGCCAGCTGGAACGCTTCCTATAATTATGATTATTCTCGGTATCATCTGAAGTGTCTTTCCGAGGACCTTCCGTTATTGCTTGACGGTTTTGCAGATTGCCTGTTGGAACCGGAATTGGATTCTGTGGTTGTTGGAAGAATGCAAGATTCACAGTTAATTGCTTTACAGTCAGACCTTAACGACCCAGATAAGAAAATTTGGCTCGTTGCTAACAGGGGATTCATGGGCGCAGGGCATCCTTACCTGCTTCGTCCTGACGGTATACCTTCCACATTGTCCTCTTTTGATGTAAATGATGCACGGTTATGGCTTTCCAACAGAATAAAAAGTGGAAATATCGTTATTACCCATGCAGGCCGTACTTCACCTGAAGAGCTTAAAGAACTTCTTGAAGTTTCCTTTGGAAGAATACCAGAGGGTGGAGATGTGTTTCCTGAAGTACCTGAATTTGGTATAGAGCGAGATACATTAGTTGTAGAAAATGATGAAACCCTTTCTGCTTATGTTGTTGTGAAGTTTAAAGCGCCTCCTGTGGGAAGTGAATATGCTGCGGCTTATTCCACTGCCATGGGCGTTGTTGATGAAATGCTGTGGCAAGTGCTTCGTACGGAGAATGCACTTACTTATGCGGTAAACGGAGGTAATACCAGCAGTTATCAACGAAATTGGGGTTACATGTACATCAGCACCACGGAACCTGTTTTATCTGCTTCTTTGATGACAGGTGTTTTCAGTGATGTGGTTAATGGCAATGTGGACCAGTCAGTTGTTACCGGTGTTGCTAATAATAATCGCACTATGCAGGGCATAAATGCTTTGTCTATGGATACTCAGTGCTGGATGCTTGGAAGTGGTTACATATCTACAGGCGATTGGCGAACTCCATATCTTCTACAGGAATCCCTTGAAGACATGACGGTTGATGAAATGAGCGACGCCCTTAATAGCTGGGCAGGAGTCGCCGGTTGGGGTATCATTGCTGACGATACTCTTGTTGATTTTAATGAATTTGAACCATTGCCTTTGAAGGGAGAATAGAATGAAAAAGTTTATTGTTTTAGGAGCAGCATTACTCGTATTTCTCAGTTTTACGGGATGTGGAACCAATAATAGTGCAGAAGAACATGATGATCTACTTGGAGTAACAGGAATTGTTGAAGTGCTTCACGTGGGTACCAGGTCCGAGTCAGTCATTATCACTGATGATGAATCAGGTGAAGTTTTCGCTCTTGTTGGCGAGCAGGCATTCGACATTGTTCCTGAGATTAGCAGGCAGACTGCGGTAATCGGAAGACTAACTGATGAGGGTTATTCCGTTCGAGAAGATCTTAGGAAATTGTATGTAATCGATTTCTCTGCCTTGCAGGAGGACGACTACGAAGATTACTGAGATTCATTTTTATTGATGCACGAGATTATATAGCAGGAGGATTTCTGATGGTAGCTGAGGATGTGCGATGGAGACAGCGATTTGCAAATTACCGTAAGGCTCTGGATCAGATGAAGAGGTTTATAGATAAGGGTGATTTATCCGAACTAGAGGAACAGGGACTGATAAAATCATTCGAGCACACATTCGAGCTTGCCTGGAAAACACTGAAGAACTTTTTGGAATACAGCGGTCAGACTGATATTTACGGGCCCCGAGATGTAATTCGAAAAGCATTTCAACTGGACCTGATTCAGGACGGTGATGGTTGGATGGAAATGCTGAAAAGTAGAAACAAAACCTCTCACACCTACAATGAAGAAACTGCAAGAGAGATTTGTACAGCTGTTACTTTTTTATACTTTCAGTTGTTTTGTCTGCTTGAAAAGAAATTAAGCAGTATCTAACATGAGTCAGTATGGATTGCCTGATGGTGTAATTGCCGCTATAGTGAAGGTGTTTTTTAACTTTCCTGTGGTTGAAGAGGTGGTGCTGTATGGTTCAAGAGCTATGGGTAACTTCAGGAATGGCTCAGACATAGACATTACACTTAAGGGAGTCGGGCTGAACTTGCATGTACTTAATGGTATTTCCCTGGTTCTGGACGATTTGATGTTGCCGTATACTTTTGATATTTCCATTTATGATCATATAGACAATGAAGAATTGATAAGTCACATAGAGAGGAAAGGAGTGGTTTTTTATTCACTCCGAGCAACAACTGGAGAATCCTAAACATTCTGTCAAGGCGTCTGCAAATGACATTTGAAGCATTTGATATGATTACTATTGGGTCAGTAGTTTTCCTAATCTTGAGTGCCAGAAAGGCACTGATTTGTCCGTATGATACCGCTATGTAATTGAACCAGGAATAGCACTGTAAATTCATGTCTGTCAGTTCATTTTTGTTTTCAGATTAACACTATTTGAAGTTGTTCTCTATATTCAGCGTTCATTTGATATTCTGGGGGTGTTCGTTGTCTAAAGAAAAAAAGCGTACTGGACCAAAACTTGACAAATCAAGTTTAAAAAATCTTTATGGTAGGATTTTTAAGCACAAAAAGGCGTTGCTTGGTGGCATTATTGCCTTGGTGGGTGTTGATGGGCTACAACTGCTTGTTCCACAAATCTTTCGGAAACTTATAGATAGTCTGGCTCAGGGAACTGCAGATTCTTCTTTGGTATGGAAAATGGGTTTCTCTATTGTTGGAATTGCTCTTGGAATGGCGTTTTTTCGTTTTTTCTGGAGAATTTTTATAGTTGGAGCCAGCCATCGGTTAGAGCGGGATTTACGAGCAGAGTTTTACAGCCATCTTCAGAAACTCCCTGCACAGTACTATGATAAAACAAAAGTGGGCGATATCATGGCTCATGCAACAAACGATATAAATGCCGTAAGGATGGCTGCAGGTATGGCAACCATTGCATCTTTTGATGCAATATTCATGAGTATAGCAAGCATCATTATGTTAATGCTCATCGACTGGAAGCTCACGCTTATCACAATGATTCCATTACCGTTCATCACACTTCTTGTTTTGAAGTTCGGTGGTATGTTGCATGACAGATTTTCTGCTGTACAAAAAGCTTTCAGCGGTCTTACTGAAAAAATTCAGGAATCTCTTTCTGGCATTCGAGTGATTAAAGCTTATGGTGATGAAGAATCTGAAAAAAAGCTGCTTGCTGAAAAAGCAAGTGAATGTGTGCATGAAAATATAAGATTAACCCGTATTTGGGGTTTTATGCAACCGTTTGTAATGGGGCTTGCAATGATGAGCAGCTCAATTTTGCTCATGGTCGGTGGCCGAGCTGTAATTGGTGGTTCAATTTCGCTTGGTCAGTATGTGGCTTTCTCAAGTTATCTTGCAATGCTTACCTGGCCTATGATGGCCATTGGTTGGGTGGTAAATCTGTTACAGCGTGGTGCGGCAAGTATGGGGCGTCTTGATAGTATCATGAATACAATACCAGCTATCGTTGATGGCCCAGTTCAGGGGCAACCGTTACCTTCCATTGAAGTGCGTAATCTTTCTTATACATATCCTGATACTGATGTTGAAGTTTTAAAAGATATCTCATTCAGTATTCCAGCCTCTTCAACTCTTGGCATAGTGGGCAGAACAGGAAGCGGTAAAACAACTTTGGTTGAGTTACTTATGCGACTATATGATCCACCTGCCGGCACTGTATTTATTGATGGTGTTGATGTACGAGAAAGAACCATGAGCAAAGTCCGTGGTTTGTTTGGGTATGTGCCACAGGAAACATTTTTGTTTGCCCTATCTATTGCCGATAATATTTCATTTGGAAATCAAAGTATTCCTATTGAAACAGTGAAACATCTTGCTGAGTTAGCAGAGATAGGTACCGAGATTGAAAACTTTAATGAGGGTTATGAAACCATGGTGGGCGAAAGAGGAGTTACTCTTTCTGGTGGTCAAAAACAGAGAATTGCAATTGCAAGGGCTTTGGCTGTGGCTCCTTCCATCTTGATTCTTGATGATTCTCTTAGTGCAATAGATACTGAAACAGAATCGGCGATTCTGTCTAAACTTAAAAAAGAAATATCTGGTCTTACAAATATTCTTATTGCTCACAGAATAAGCACTGTTCAACATGCGGATCTTATTATTGTGCTTGATGATGGTAAACTTGTTGAGCAGGGAACTCATTTAGATTTACTTGAAAAAGATGGTTTTTACACTGAGCTTTATCGGATGCAGCAACTTGAAGAAGAAGTTGAAAAACAGTGTGAAGGGGGTGACTGTTAATGCCTCCACATGGACATGGCTCTTTTGCTGATGATACTATTGAGGGGAAAGGATATGATTCAAAGCTTATAAAGCGTTTGCTTCATTATGTGGGTCCACATCGTAAACTAATTTTTCTTGCATTGTTTTTTATGCTTATTTCCTCTAGTGTTGAGTTATTACTGCCGTACATAACCAAACAGGGAATTGATAAATATCTTGCCAGGTTGTATCAGGTCTACACAGATACTCCTGCTGCATGTGATAGCCTGCTTTTACTAGAACCGGCAGAAGGTGATTTTATTTTTCTTGCTGCTGATTCTCTTCTTATTAGAAAAGCTTCTATGGATGGCATGGATCCTGCTGCTACTCATCTGCTTGTGGCAGGCGGGCATTTGCTTCCTGAAACATATTATCAGTTCCCAGCAGAAGAGTATGACGGACAAACCGGTTATACCCAAGGTGATGTGTGGTTAGTACCAGAAAGAGATTTAGGGAAAATCCCGCCAGACAAACTGATGCGTATACGAGGTAAGGATATAAAAGGAATAACAAGACTAGCTTTGATTTTTATGGGCCTTCTTGTTATCAGCATATTTGCCGGTTATGGTCATGTTATGTCATTGGTTGTTGCAGGGCAAAGGTCTATGTTTGATGTGCGTACCGAGCTATTTAACCATATACAAACCTTGAGTCTGAATTTTTTCAGCAAAAACCCTGTGGGCAGACTTGTTACACGGGTATCGAATGATGTTGAAGCGCTGAATGAAATGTTCAGTGCAGTTCTTGTTAACCTTGTAAAGGATTTCATCCTTGTTTTTGGTACAATAGTAATTCTGCTTTTCATGGACTGGAAGCTTGCTCTTATTTCGCTTGCAGTTCTTCCAATCTTTACAGTTGCTTCTCTTTTATTCAGAAGAAAAACCAGAGCAATTTATAGAAAAGTAAGAAAATATCTTGCTGAACTAAATTCTAGTATTGCTGAGGATATTTCAGGTGTAAAAGTTATTCAGATATTCAGGCAGGAGAAAACTAGAAAAGATAAATACCTTGAGATAAACGAGAACTACTACAAGGTCAGCATGAAGCAGTTGTATCTTTTTGGTGTTTTCAGACCTCTGATTGAAGTAATTGCCCAATTGGGTACTGCAATAGTTCTTATTTATGGAGGTCTTAGTGCCATCTCTGGTGCACTTACAATAGGTGCTCTTGTGGCTTTCATTAGTTATGTCCGACAGATGTTCAGACCTATCGCAGACATGAGTGAAAAGTATAATATCATGCAGAGTGCAATGGCTTCCAGCGAGAGAATATTTAAGATTATTGATACTGAACCGGAGATAGAACAGGCGGAAGATGCTCTTGCTTTCCAGAAACTGAATGGTGAAGTGGAGTTTGATAATGTCAGTTTTGCGTATTCGAAAGATACTCCAGTATTAAAAGAAATCAATTTTGCTATAAAACCAGGGAAGAGTATTGCTCTTGTTGGACCTACCGGTGCAGGTAAAACATCTATAATCAGCCTGCTTACAAGATTCTGGGATGTGGATACAGGAAGAATTCTTCTTGATGGAATTGATATAAGAAAACACGCTGTAGAGACCTTGCGGAAGAATACAGCCATAGTACTTCAAGATGCATTCATTTTCAGCAGATCAGTTGCAGATAACATCAGGCTTAGCAGTGATCTTACAATTGAGGAAATCCGTAAAGCTGCAGATATGGTTCAGGCAACAGAGTTTATAGATAAACTTCCCAATGGGTTTGATACAATTATGGCTGAACGAGGTGCCACCCTTTCCACCGGTCAGAAGCAGTTAATCTGTTTTGCTCGGGCTCTTGCGCACGATCCGGGAATACTGGTGCTTGATGAAGCAACAAGCAATGTTGACCCTGCAACAGAACAGCTTATTCAGCGGGCAATTGATACACTTATGCGTGGACGAACCAGCATTATTGTTGCTCACAGATTATCAACCATTCAGAAATGCGACGAGATTATGGTGATAGATGCAGGTAGAATTATGGAGCGGGGAACCCATCAGGAACTTCTAACAAAACGAGGCATTTATTACAACTTGTACCTTCTTCAGTGGGGTAATGGAGAGTAGTTAACAAGGTGTTTGGCCACTGCTCGGGAAGTTGAGGTGTTTGTGAAAGCAGGTATTCTTCCAGCTTTGCTGGTGTTCACAGCATTGTTGGTTTTAAATGCTTTGATCTACATGCCATTTCTTTCTGATGATGCATTGATTTCTATGCGCTATTCAAACAGGCTTGTTAACGGTCAGGGGCTTACCTGGACTGAAGGTGAAGCTGTTGAGGGGTACTCTAACCTGTTATGGGTTCTTCTTACGGCAGGTGGCATGGTTTTAGGGGTAAGTGGAGTTCTTACCGTTCGATTGCTTGGAATTTTTTCAATAATTTGTTTTTTCTTCATTGTTCTTTTTACTTACAGAAAAAGTCTATCCAAGTCTTACATAATTGTTCTGTTATTTGCAGTTCTTTCTGCTCCTCTAGGGGCGTGGGCTGTAGGTGGCTTAGAGCAACCCCTCGTGGCGGCTCTTCTGGCTCTTTCAATTCCTTTGATCTGGCGGATTATTGATAACAGAAATGTTTCAGTTTCAGTTTATCTTACTTCATCGATTCCCTTGGCTTTGCTTTGCTTAACCAGACCTGATGGAGCTATTTTCACAGGAGTTGCAGTCTTTGTTCTTTTACTGGCTCGCCGGGGAAAACGATCATTTTTGCTTGCTGTACTTCCTGCTTTAGCTGTGGCTGGTCAGCTTGGATTTAGATTGTTTTTCTATGGTGATTATGTACCTAATACAGCTAGAATCAAGATGCGTCCTTCGCTTCACTACTCCATAGGAGGGGTCAAGTATCTTATTCGTGGTCTTTTTGTTCTTTTTCCCTTTAGTTTGCTTTCTTTTTGGGGTACGATAAAGGCATTTCGTAAAAAACACATAAGAACATTATTGCCTGCATCCATGGCCATAGCCTGGATGATGTACCTAATTCTTATAGGGGGAGACATTTTCCCAGCATACAGACATTTTGTTCCTCTTGTTATTCTGTTTTCCTGGATTTGTATTGAAGAATTTCCAAAGGTCAGGGTTACTAGATTAACAGTTTCTGTTTTATCAGTAACGCTGATTTTGTTTGTATTGTTACAGTACTTTGATTCAAGAAATCGAGCTGCCAGGTTGGAACTTTGGGAATGGGATGGGCAGGTTATTGCATTAACCTTGAAAGATGCTTTTACTGAGCAGAAACCTGTTCTTGCTGTTACTGCAGCTGGAAGTTTGCCTTATTGGTCTGAACTACCCTCTATTGATATGCTTGGCTTAAATGACAGGTACCTTGCCATGAATCAGGGAAGCTCAGCTGAAACGGGTTTTGTCGGGCACAATGTATGCGATCCGGATTACATCCTTGAAAGACGACCAGATATAGTCAGTTTTAATGTTGCCGGGCAACCATCTGGATTAGCTATTGCGGAAAGTTTGTACACCTCATCAGAGTTTCAAAATAGTTACAGTGAAATTTTTGTCAAAGGTGAATTTCCATATTCCTACACCGGGGTATTATGGTTTCTGCTAGAAAGCACTGTGATTGGAATAGAAAAATCAGATGAAACCATAAAGGTGCCTGCGTATTTTTTCAACCGGTATCAACATACTGTTATGACCGTTCAAGAAGGCAAACCTGGAATTACTGTTTCATCAGACCAACAGGCAGGGTTGTTAATCACGGGCATGCCAGATGCATTTTGCTGGGAATCTGTTGAAGATTTTGTAAATTACTCTGTTGAAGTAACTTCTTTTGGTGATTCTCTTTTTGTGGATTTAACCACAGAGGAAACTGAATATGTGTTTATTTCTGAAGTAATACTTAGGCGTACTCATTGACAGAAGTTTAAAGAAAATGTGTATGCCAGGATTATTCCTGCCCGGAATACAAGCTCTCAAGGATAATTATCTTCAAAAATGACCATAAGCCAATTGTCGACATTTACCTTCTGAAATTGTTACGGTTTTTGTAAGGCTATACCGCCACGGTATAACGCCGAACTGATTATATGTTAGTTAGACTTTTGAGTTGACCTTCAGTTAATCCAGTTATTTCAGAAACAGTTTTTATGTCATGAATAGTCAATAGTTTTTGAGCAATGGATAGATTTTGTAACAAACGCCCTTCTTCAAGCCCTTCTTGTTTACCTT
>JAOZUR010000008.1:12955-36722 GCA_029938555.1 Candidatus Sabulitectum sp.
CTCGGCCTCTTACAATTCCTTTCAGTTCGCCAACAGTGAATGAAGATTCCACCATGCTTGCCTGGTAGTGGAGGTCACTAATGTAACGGTCATAAGCTAATTTTTCGCTTCCATTTAACTTCAGAACATTTAATTCTTCTTTTGCTTTTTTTAGACCTTTTGCGGTGAAACTTTCCTTTATTTCTTCGTTTTTCAAAAAGTAAATCCATTCATCCAAACTTGTTCTAGCTATATCATTAAAGTTTTTTACCTTTATCAGGTAATACTGCGGGAACAATTCAGGTATTGTTTCTACTTTGAACAAGTCTTGTTGCATGGATGAAAGCTGTAGGGTACTTTCGAAATGCAACCCTTGGAAATTAGTTGAACCATAATAAATGTAGTCATCACCTTCACCAAAATCAAAATAAAGAATGTTTACTGAAATGACTCTTGCAATATCCGAATACGGTTCACTTTTATGGATGTGTTCTGTTATAACTTTTGAAGAGGCATAAAGAATACGCTGTAAATAATCATATTCACGTTGGTTCTGCACTTCAATTAGTACAATTTCACCTTTGCTATTTTTAACTTTCAGATCTACTCTGTTTTGTCTGTCCAGGTAGTTCTCTTTATTGCTTTCACTTTCAAGAACTTCAAGAATGCAGATATCTTCGTTCAATAGTTCGCTTAAAAAACCCTCAAGAATGCCAAAATTTACTTTGCTTCTAAGCAGTTTTTTCATGGCCCAGTCAAAGCTGATTAGTTTTCTATCACCCATGGTATTAAGCCTTTCAGCAAAAGTAGGTTCTTGGGAGCTTCACCGAAAATACCACATCGGCATTAGCTACTACACGGACGGTTATAACACAAGCTAACTATCGGCAAACAGCGTTGATCATTCCCTTATTAACTTAGCATACAACCGGAGAGGTCTGTGGTCAAATAGTAGAAACTATTTGTATGCTGTTGAACTGCAAAGGCATGAATTATATATGTTTTAGAAGCTGTTCATTTTTTTTATAGCTGCCCATGTGTATGAATTCAGTGCCCATGGTTCAGGGGTTTCCACCACAACATTGTCAAAAAAACAGCTCAAGTAAACGTCTATACCTTCTTTGGATGTTCCAGCGGTGAAAAGTGCAGCTGCTCCAGGCCTAGATAGGGTATCGGTGGTTGAAACAAACCAAAACTCAGGTTCACTTTCGGATGGAAGCCAGGCTTTGCCAGCGAATGTGTTGCCACTGCATTGCATTTTAATTGTGTATGTGGTTCCAGTTTGCACAGGGAAAGAATATGATTCTAGAAGTTCAATTGAAGACCAGTGCCAACGGTATAGATTCAAAGCTTGATGTGGTATGCTTAAAACAAGCATAATATTGTAAAGACCATCTTCGGAATATCTTACCATCATTCCACCGAAGATCCCAACATCAATTTCAACATCAGTTTGCATAGAGTAATTTGCAGTACTCATTTCCTCGCCTGCTTCACCCCTGTATGATGTGGCATCATTTACGGCGCCACCACCACTGAAATGGTATCTTTGATTTTGTACCGAATATTCGGAAGGACCTACTGTAAACCAGTCTTCTGCCAAGCCATCATTGAAATCATCCTGGAATAAAATGGATGAAAGCAATACTAATATCTGTATGGTCATTGTGAACATCTGTTTCTCCTTTCAAGTATTGTAAATATATTCGATGGAGATGGAGAATGGTTAAGTAGATTTTGTTTTAATAAAATTGTACGAAAGGAAAGAGATAATCATGCCAAGAAGTTTTAAAGATTCTAAATTTGGGCGATTATTGTTCAAATACCCTGTTGCTTCTGTGTTTGCAGGACTGCTTGTGCTTAGTGCCTGTACCATGAATTATTATGACTATTCCACCCATCCAGCAGGATCTTCGGCACCAGACACTGTGTTTGTAGAGCCGGGATCAGGGTCAATAACTGTTCCTCCAGCTGTTCAACCAGACACAGTTTTTTCCAGATATCCTCTTTTAGGCGGGGGAAATGTTGAAATTGAGGAATGTGAAAATTGGTCAAGATCCACTCTTGTTGGGTGCAAAACTGAAACTGATGGTATTGCTTTTGAAATGAGGCCTGTAATTATCTCTCATATTGGTGAGGGGGGCAATATAGAGAAGGAATTTTATGTAGAGTTTATCTGTAAAATGCAACCAGGAGTATTTGATTCAGAAAATGAACGAACAGTTTTAAGTGATGGAATTACCTCATCCACCCCGGCTGGGCTTGTTATGCCTGTGATCACAGGTACAGAAGTTGTTACAATTGTTGCCAATGTAACTTCCTTCCCTTTTCTTGCAGAGCAATCCGAGAGTTATCAGGGTGATTTACTGGCAGATGGAACTCTTTTGTATGAAGCGGTGTTTTCTCTTCCAATGTGGATGTTAAGAGATATCTGTTCTGCTCAGCAGCTTGTAGTTTCATCAGAGTCTCCTGGTTTTAGAATGATGTTTAGTGATGGCAACAGAAGGCTTCTTCAGCAGTTCTTTGATATATTCGTGATTCATAATGGCGAGGCTCCTGTGTTACCTGTGGGTCAGTAGGTATACTCATATTAGGTAATGGTTGTTGTTTTTTCTGACTTAAGATTAGAAGTGTTACAATGTATATTACTTGGTGCTATAGAGTTATAAAGCTGATTAATGAAATGGAGTTGAGTTTAAATGGCAGGGAAATTGTTAATAATCGCAGGTGTTTTTTCATTGGCAATACTACTTTCATGCGGTGATTCTCCTGTTGAATCTGCAGGCGAACCAACTCCAAGTATTCTTTCAATACAACTTTACAATGATTCTTTAGTCTATACTAGCTGGACTCAGTGCCCAGATAGCGATTTTGAAACATATATTTTGTGGCAAAGTCTATCCGCTGGCATTCAAGCTGATCCTTCTCAAGCTCTGGCTATAAAAATTATCACAGGAAATCCGCTTCAGAATACATGGTTTGACTCAACAGCAACCCCTGGCGAGAGTTATTGGTATGTCTTGGAAACAAGAAATGAAGCTGGGAATTCTTCATGGAGTAATGAACTTGGTATTACTTTGCCTTTGAATGAACCTGATAATTTAACGGTATTTTTTATAGATCCATCTTATGGGTCAAAATCAGGTGATGCTATGCTTATTCGCACTCCCAATGGTTTTAATTATCTTATTGATGGTGGAGATCGAAGTTACACTTGGAGCTGCGGAGATGACGTAATTCTTCCTCTGCTTGATAGTTTGGGTATTACTCATCTTGATGGAATCGTTGGAACCCATCCTCACGCTGATCACATCGGAGGATTGATTGCAGTTTTAGAAGAAATTCCAGTAACAAAAGTGTGGGATTGTGGTTGGACTGGGGCAGCTTCCGGTACTTATGAAGAGTTTTTATATACTATTCAATCTTCAGGTGCTCAGTACATTCAGGGCAGTAGAGGTATGACTCTAGACTGGGACCCTGATCTGCAGGTTAGAATTCTTCACCCAGAGCAGAGTCCTGGATCAGGCAATATGAACAATGCATCGATTCTGATTCACATTACTTTTGAAGATGTTTCATTTTTGTTTACCGGAGATCTTGAAACTGATGATGGGGAAGACGGTGTTCTGGCTTACTATTCCCCAGACGATCTGAAAGCAGATATTTTAAAGGTTGGACATCACGGCTCCAGTGATGCCACAAGTAATGCTTGGCTTGATGCGGTTCAGCCTTCTTACGCTGCAATTGAAGTTGGTTCAGGTAATCCTTACGGCCATCCTCATGGAGAGCTTCTGTACAGGCTAGATAGCCGCGGCATTCCAGTCTATAGAACTGACCAAGATGGAACTTTTGTTATCACCACAGACGGAACCGATATTACAGTTTTTTGAGGCAGTTACTTATGTAACAAGTCATGAAGCAATGGTTGGCATGTATGTAAGATTACTCAGTAGAAAACTTTTTTCTTTTGTTCTCATACATGATTTTGTCCGCCAGACGCAATACTTCATCAACGGTTTCATGAGCTTCAGCTACCCAGAAAGCATGTCCCATTGAAACTGTGATTTTTGTGCCATCATTCATTTTTAACTGATTTGAGTTTGTCATAGAGTTTTTGATTCTGTTTTCAACCAAATGACAGTAGTCAGCTTTCATTCTGGTTAGTATTATAAGAAACTCATCTCCTCCGTATCTAAGAACTGTATCTGTTTTTCTAAGAGCATTGCCAAGAATTTTAGCAACTTCTATAAGAACCTCGTCACCGGTCTGGTGGCCGTAATTGTCATTAACTAGTTTGAATTTGTCAATATCAACCATAATAAAACCGATGGAAGAGCCTAATCGTCGTGCGCGAATTTCTTCCAACTCAATTATTCTGTTGAAATAGTTTCTGTTGTGAACGCCTGTTAGTGGGTCATGGAGTGCTTGGCTTATTAACTGGTGTTGAAGGGTAATCCTTTTTAAATTTTGCTGAGTGTACCCAAGAAGAAGTTCTGTTATTCTTGTATCAATGTTACCGAAAACGCTATTGCTTTTAGATATTATCTGAAAAACTGCTTTGTCACTTAAGCGGAAACATGCACCAGAATTTCCAGCAGGGCATAGGTTGTCGCCTATATCTCTTGCACTGAAGTAACAAGGACTTACAGTGCTAAGGGTAAGTTCTACCATTCCAGGGTTGCAATTTATACTGCAGTCATGAAGCTCACGGCCAGATGAAGCAATTTGTTTCAATTCACTGTCATCCATGATAAAAACTGAACTGCATGCACTGTTTAGTACTGTTTGACCAGCTTCTGTACAGATTCTATAGATTTCACCTTCCGAACGACATTGTTGTAATCTGGCGGCAATATGATGTAGTTTTTCTATTCGCTCCCTGGCCATTGAGGAATCCTTGGTACTTTTCTGGGTTTCAGAAATATCAATTATGCAACCTACACAAAAGTTCGATTTATCACCATCCAGCTTAAAAGTTTTCCCTCTTTCCATGACCCAGAGAGTATCTCCAAAGCTGTTCAAGATTCTGTATGTAATGCTGTAATCTTCTTTGTTTTTAAGAGATTCTTCAATAGCACTGAGTACCATACTACGGTCTTCATTTAGAATTATTGTTGCAAAAGGTCTTACTTGGGATAGCAGTTCTACTTCAGTATAACCTGCAAAAGAAGCAGAGCCAGGGGAAATGAATTCCATTGTTCGGAAATTATCAATTTTGGCCTGAAAGAACATTCCTGAATGCAACCCTTGGCTGGGGCAAGTTTTAAAGTCATTTCTGGCTACTACATCAGCTGAAGTCTGAGCAGCGGATATTGAAGTGCTGTAAATTCGATATCCTGTTTCAGAATCATTATTTTGCGGTATACATACAAGAGAAACCGGCTGAGTAGATAAGTCCTTCTTTTTTCGAATAGTTTTTAGTCGAAGAATCCTTCCTGATCTTTGCATTGCATTGATGTATTCTGATTCTGGTTTTATTGTAGGTGGAATCATTATTGAAGAAATATCTTGCCCAGTTATCTCATCTGAAGACCAACCAAATTCAGAAAGGAAGGCTGTATTTACTCGGGTTATTTCCCCTTCTGAATTGGAATATAGAGCGGCTTCAAATGAATTCTCAAAGGCATTATTAAGTAGCTCTGTATCGCTAACTTTATCTGAAGTTCGTTGTCTTGTATTTCTAGCAATTGCTTTGAAAATGTAACATATAAGCCTGTCATCAGAATCTGATAAAACTTGAACTGCTATTTGAAATACATTTACGAGTTTTTCGTCGATCGTTTGTTTTACTGTAATTATTGAAACTGGAGTTCCAGATAGTGTCGTTTTAAAAACAAAATCTGATTCAGGAAGAAATGGAGCTGGTGTAATCAGCTCTTCTATATTTGAGCCTAAACAGTCTTGTGCGGAGAAGTGGAACAGTTCGGTAAACTTGGAATTAATTTTAAGAATCTGTCTGTTGGCATCACATAAGACTAGAGCACCAGATGCTGTCTGCCACAGTTGATTGAGATAAGAAGACCCGTAATCTTTGGTTTTATTGCCGATTTCTGGCTTCAAAACAGAACCTCCTATCAGACCCTATACTACAGGACAGAATCTTTTTGCTTTATTTGTACCATCTGTTGGGGCATCCGGTTCACCAAACAGTAACAGTCTGATACTGAAACTGGTAACCCTTGCTTTATAAGCACCGCAATCGACTAGATAATGCAACAATTTTTCGTTAGACTCAAGCCCCCCCTGTTTATTCATGTTTTTTTCAAATGGTTTTTTCACATTGTGCAAAAAAATACAGCCCTTCACAGAGCCGAATTTACAGTTTTCATTAAGTTCAACTGATAAGGCTGCAAAACATTTTGCAGCTGCCAATTCATCGAATGAAAGAGTTGGAAGGGGAAATGGGCACACATAAATTCTTGATCCATCAGCAAATAGAATGCTATACCTTGCTGTAGCCGAGGTTGATTGTTGTGTTATATCTTCTGGTGTTACTGGATTTCTCCAAGAGTTGATATTATTATTTTTCAGCCATTTTCTGGCTATGGATTCTCTACAAAGATTTTGAAAAATCCAGTAGTTTCCTTTTGACTCCTTTTTTAACTTTTTCACCATGGAGTTTTCCAGCGTAATGTTCACAGGCTTTTCCTGCTTTCATGTGAAGTCATAGTTGTGATTTTCTGTCAAATAATCAGTGTCTTATCCGGCTCTGATGCCGGTGTTTTGTTTCAACACTTGTTTACTTTATCTTTAAATATTTTACCTTGCATGGTGTCGAGTCAATGTGATTTGCATTTTCCGTGATTGTTGGCTAAATTAGCATTTACTTATAAGTTGGAATTGATGTTTTTATTGTTTTACGGTTATTCCTTCAAAAGGGGTAGTAATGGATAAAAGAACGCCGCTTTACCAAAAGCATGTAGCACTTGATGCAACTATTCAATCTTTCGCAGGTTACCTGATGCCCATAAAATACGAGGCAATAAAGAAAGAACACATAAGCGTGAGAGAGAGCGTAGGTGTTTTTGATTTAACTCACATGGGTGAGTTCAGAGTAACAGGTCCAGATTCAACAGCGTTTCTAGATAAGCTTCTCACTAATGATGCGGACGTAAGTAATGGCAAAGCATATTACTCTGCAATGTGTTATCCTGATGGTGGAATTGTTGATGATCTAATTGTTTATAGAATAGCAGATCAAGATTACCTTATGGTTGTTAATGCTGCAAATCTTGACAAAGATTGGGCCTGGGTACAGAGTCATCTTCAGGGTTTTGATGTGAAGGTTGTTAATGAAAGTGACGAAACTGCTCTTGTTGCAATTCAGGGCCCTAAAGCCCAAGATGTATGTACAAAACTTACAGATGTAAACTTAGATAGTATTGGGTATTACGAACATGTGACAGGCAAATTTGCCGGTGTGGATGCTTTGATAGCAAGAACGGGTTATACAGGCGAAGATGGATTTGAGATTTACATGAATTATCCTGATGCCGAGGCAGTATGGGATGGAGTAATGCAAGCTGGTGAGGAATTTAATATAGCTCCAGTTGGGCTTGCCGCAAGAGATACCCTTCGCCTTGAAGTAGGGTACCCTCTTTATGGGAATGATATTGACCATACTACCACACCAATAGAGGCTAAACTGGGCTGGGTTGTTAAACTAAAAACCGATAAATCATTTATCGCCAGGGAAGTGCTGGAACAGCAAAAAGCAGAGAAACCAGGGCGTTATCTTGTTGGCATGAAAGTTACAGGTAAAGGTTTTCCAAGGCATGGAACTCCACTGTTCAGTGGAGACAGAAAAGTAGGAGTTGTTACCAGTGGTTCTATCGCTCCAGCTTTGGGTAAAGCAGTATGTCTTGGGTATGTGGAAAGAGGATTTCAAAAAAGAGGCAACGAGCTTGAAGCCGAGGTAAGAGGCAAAAGAATTCCATTAAAAATAGTGAAGATACCTTTTTATACCGAAGGTAGTCGGAAATAACTAGGACTTAGTTTTACATATTATAAGGAGAATAGAATGAGTAATATTCCAGAGAATGTACGCTATACAGAAACACACGAGTGGGTTCGCAAAGAAGCAGACAAGTATGTAATCGGCCTTACAGATCATGCTCAGCACGAAATGGGTGAGATTGTTATGGCAGAGCTTCCAGAGGTTGGTGCCGAGGCCATTAAAGGAGATGCTATTGGAGGGCTTGAAGCAGTAAAAACTGCCGAAGATTTTTATGCACCTCTTGATGGTGAAGTTATTGCTATAAATGAAGAGCTGGAAGCTAATCCTGCTCTTGTTAATGAAGAGCCTTTTGCAGGTGGTTGGTTGTACGCAATTAAAGCTTCAGATGATTCCCAGTTTGATGGTCTTCTCAGCGCAGCCGAGTACAAGACCCACACAGGCGAGTAAGCCTATGAGCATCTTCGTTCCTAACGGAAAAGCTCAGCGTGAACAGATGCTTGGGGTTATAGGAGTGGAAAAATTTGAAGATCTTCTTTCACCTATCCCAGAAAGCGTCCGTCTTAAGAAAGAGCTAAATCTACCTTCTCCAGCCAGCGAAATAGAGCTTGTGAAGGAATTTAATGGGTTTGCTGAACAGAATACTTCTGCAAAACTTGTATGTTTCAGAGGGGCAGGAGCTTATGACCATTATATTCCTGCTGCAATTGATAATATTCTTACAAGAAGCGAGTTCTTAACTGCTTACACTCCTTACCAGGCAGAGGTCAGTCAGGGTACTCTTCAGGCTATTTTTGAGTATCAAACAATGATATCAAGGCTTACTGGGTGTGATGCAGCCAATGCTTGTATGTATGACGGTGCTTCTGCGGTGGCTGAAGCAGCCCTTATGGCTATTCGAGCCACAAGAAAAAAGAGAATTCTTGTTGCAGGTTCACTAAATCCCCGTACTATTGATGTTATTCATACTTACATGGATAACGGAGATTTTCAGATTAACGAGGTGCCTTTTAATGAAAAAGGACTAATTGATCTGGATGCTGCGGAACAACTGGCTGAAGGTGGGGTTGCTGCACTTGTTTTGCAGTATCCGAACTACTTTGGTTCAATTGAAGATGTTCAGGCAGCAGCAGATCTTGTCCATAAATTTAAAGGACTTCTTATTGTTGCCGCTGACCCTATCGCACTTGGTGTAATAGAGGCTCCAGGTAATATGGGAGCTGATGTGGTGGTAGGAGAAGGTCAGCCTATGGGTGTAGCCATGAGTTATGGTGGCCCTTATGTGGGTTTTATGGCAACCAATACAAAGTATCTCAGAAAGATGCCTGGCAGAATCGTTGGAAGAACCGAAGACAGAGCTGGGAACCCAGGTTATGTTCTTACTCTTCAAACCCGTGAGCAGCATATAAAAAGAGCAAAAGCCACAAGCAATATTTGCTCTAACCAGGCGTTGATGGCATTGGCAAATGTTATATACCTTACACTTACCGGTGAAACCGGATTTGCGGATATAGCACAACAAAACTGGCACAAGTCTCATTATCTGAATGATAAATTGTTAGAAATTGACGGAGTTACAGATGTGTTTGATACACCATTCTGCCGAGAATTTGTGATTAATCTTCCAGTTTCGGCTGTTGATGCAGCCATTGCTCTTGAGGAAGATGGATACCTTGCCGGTCTTCCCATTCCAGGCCTTGGTGAAGGTGCAATGATGCTTACAGCCACAGAGAAACGCACCAAAGAAGAAATTGATGGTTTTGTGGATGCAATTAAGAAGCATATACAGGGGGTAATGTAATGGAAAAAACAATATTTCAGTACAGCAGCCCAGGTCGAATTGGTGTTTCTTTACCGGTTCTTGATGTGCCTGAAACAACAATTTCAAAGAAGTTTGCAAGAAAAGAAGCAATAGGACTTCCTCAGGTAACTGAGGGGCAGGCCATGCGCCATTTTGTTCGTCTTTCCACCAAGAATTTCAATATAGAGGAAGGGCTTTATCCTCTAGGTTCTTGTACCATGAAGTATAATCCTAGACTGCATGAGTTTCTTGCAAGAATTGAAGGACTTGCTGCAGTTCATCCATTGTCCGGCGATTCCTCTGTTCAGGGAACACTAGGAATCATGTACAAACTAGGTGAATCCTTGTGTGAAATCACCGGTTTTGATTCAGTAACATTGCAGCCTGCAGCTGGTGCGCAAGGTGAATTTGCAGGGCTGATGCTTATCAAAAACTGGCAGGAGGCCAGAGGGCAAGAACACCGTAATGAAGTCTTAATGCCTGACTCGGCCCATGGAACAAACCCTGCAACAAGTACCCTAGCAGGATTAAAAGTAGTAAGTGTAAAGTCTGATGAGTTTGGAAAAGTTGATGTGGAAGATCTTCGACAGAAAGCCGGAGAGAATACCTGTGCTTTTATGTTGACTAACCCAAATACTCTTGGTATTTTCGAAAGCAATATAGAAGAGATAACAAAGATTATTCACGATGCAGGCGGGTTGAACTATATGGATGGTGCTAATATGAATGCCATGCTGGGAATAGCTCGACCAGGTGATATGGGATTTGATGTTTGCCATCTTAACTTGCACAAAACCTTTAGTACTCCACATGGTGGTGGCGGACCAGGTTCCGGTCCAGTGTGTTGCAATGAGATTCTAAGGCCATTTCTTCCACCGTCTACAGTTGTGAAGTCTGATGATGGTTATACGCTTCTTGACAGTACTCACAAATCAATTGGAAGACTACTTGCTTTCCATGGTAATGTTGGAGTTCTGTACAGAGCATATGCATATATAAGAACAATGGGTTCCAAGGGGCTTCGTGAAGCCTCTGAGGTTGCGTTGATAAATGCTAACTACATGAAGACAAGAATCAAACCTTATTATGATGTGCCCCATGACGATGGCCCTTGTATGCATGAGTTTGTGGCAAGTGGTGCTGAAATGGCTAAAAAAGGAGTTAAAACTCTTGATATCGCCAAACGACTGCTTGATTATGGTTTTCATGCTCCTACAATCTATTTCCCATTGATTGTTAAAGAAGCGCTTATGATAGAACCAACAGAAACAGAGAGCCTTGAAAGTATCGATGCATTTATTGATGCTATGATAGCAATTGCAGAGGAAATAGATTCAAAACCTCATCTTGTAACAGATGCGCCGGTAAATACACCGGTTCTCAGGCTTGACGAGGTAAAAGCAGTTAAAGATTTATGTTTGGTGGAACCTATTGAATAGTATTGAAAGTGATTCCACTGGAAACGAAACCCTTCATTGGGTTTCGTTTCCAATGAAAGAGAGACCCAAGGCTGCTGCGGCACTAATTCTTATCATGATTGTGTCTGCGCTTGCTGCTTCAGTTATGATGCAGGGAATATGGTGGGGAATTATTGGGCTTGCTCTTTTGTTTCTATCCATGTGGAGTTTTTTCCTTCCGGTAGATTTTGTTATGGATTCTGACGGAGTAAGAAAGAAATCTCCATTTGGTACTGAAATAAGAAAGTGGCGGGAAGTAAGAAGTATTATTCCTGACGCAAATGGAGTTTTGCTGAGTCCTTTTAAGGAACCCACAAGGCTTGCTAAATTCAGAGGGCTGGGTGTACAGTTTTCTGGTAACAGGGAGGAAGTGCTTGAGTTTATTCGGGCCAGGACTGGATCCTGAAGATTACAAAACTGACACTCCTGAAGAGATTAACGATCTGGCGAAACGGATTGCTCAAAAAATAGTTGAAAGAGATATGGCTGTGCCGGCAATTATTTTTCTTGAGTCAATTAAACCGGTGTCTTTTTTAGGTAGTCAGATGCTTGTATTTGCCAATCCCGTAGTTTCGCTTCTTGTTCAATCAGGCGACTATTACAGGTTTGTGAGAATGATAGAAGATCGAGATAATGTAGAGAAACTTACAGTAGCAATAGAAGAAGAAAATGCACTGGTTTCTGAGCGTAGGCGGAAGGAAAAGCTGGAACGACGAAAAAATAAAAAAGGCTTTTTTAGTAAATTGTTCCGTAGAAGCAAAGATCAACCAGGAACCTAACAAGCGAAGGGAGAAGCAGTGGCCGCTGAAAGAATACAGACGATTTTAGCCACCGACTGCGGTAGTACCACCACTAAATCAATACTAATAGAGTATAGTGAAGAGGATGGTCGTTATCGTCTTGCACGTCGCGGAGAGGCTCCAACAACCGTTGAAGCTCCTGCTGAAGATGTAACAATGGGTGTGCTTAATGCAGTTGGAGAGATTGAAGACCTTGCTGGTCGCAGCTTTCTTAAAGAAGATGGAAGTGGAGTGAATGTAAGAAAGAATGGTTCCGGTGATGGAACTGATCTTTACATTTCAACTTCCTCAGCCGGTGGTGGTCTTCAGATGACCGTTGCTGGTGTGGTGAAATCCATGACCGGTGAGAGTGCTCAGCGAGCAGCTCTTGGTGCTGGTGCAATTGTTATGGATATTGTGGCTTCAAATGACCGAAGATTACCACATGAAAAAGTTGAAGATATAAGAAGGCTTCGTCCTGATATGATTTTGCTTTCTGGTGGTATTGATGGTGGAACAATTGATCATGTTGTTGAACTTGCTGAAATAGTCAGAGCAGCAGATCCAAAACCACGATTTGGTGTTGGTTTTAAGTTACCAGTGATATTTGCTGGGAATAAAAATGCCGCCGGTGCTGTTAAAGAAGAACTTGGATCAACTGTTGAGCTGAAGATTGTTGACAACCTTCGTCCTGTGCTTGAGCGAGAAAATCTTGGACCAGCACGAGATCTGATTCATGAACTTTTCATGGAGCATGTGATGGCTCAGGCTCCCGGTTATGCCCATCTTATGGAGTGGACAGGTCATTTTGTTGATGGAAAGTGGAAGAATGTTCCAATTATGCCCACACCAGGTGCTGTAGGCAAATTGATTGAAAGAGTTGCCAGGATGGAAGGCATTCATGTTATGGGTGTTGATATCGGTGGAGCAACAACAGATGTATTCAGTGTATTTGACAGTGGTGGAGAACCTGTGTTCAACCGAACTGTGAGTGCAAACCTTGGAATGAGTTATTCCATCAGTAATGTTCTTGCAAGTGCCGGTATGGATAATGTAATGCGTTGGGTTCCATTCCATGTTGATGAAGCTGATCTTCGTAACAGAATTCGAAACAAAATGATTCGTCCTACAACAATTCCTCAGGAACTTGAAGAATTGATTATTGAACAGGCTATTGCTCGTGAGGCTCTTCGTCTTGCACTTGTGCAGCATAAGGATCTTGCTACAGGCTTGAAAGGTATTGCACAGGAGCGATCAATAGGTGATGCTTTTGACCAGACTCAGACTGGTGCTACCTTGGTTAATATGATGGATCTTGATTTATTGATAGGTTCAGGTGGAGTGCTTAGCCATGCCCCAAGAAGAAGTCAGACTGCACTTATGTTAATTGACAGTTTCCTTCCTGAAGGCGTTACTATGCTTGCTGTTGATTCTATCTTCATGATGCCTCATCTTGGTGTTCTCAGTGAAGTACATCCTCAGGCTGCAGTTGATGTGTTCAATAATGATTGTCTTATTAAACTTGGAGATTGTATTGCTCCTTCCGGTTCTTTCAAAAAGGCAGCACATCTTGCAACTGTCTCAATGGTTATGCCAGATGGAAAAACCGTGGAAGAGAAAATAATTCCAGGTGAAATGAAACACATTCTTCTTGGATCTGGCGAGAAAGCAAAGGCAGTTATTACTCCCATCAAGGGTATCGATGTTGGTAATGGTCCTGGAGAAATCTGGGAAGGTGAACTTGAAGGTGGCGTGATAGGACTTATTTTTGACGGTCGAGGAAGGCATCCTTTCAATCTTCCCACGGAAGATTCTGAAAGGGTTAACAAACTTCAGGTCTGGTCCCAGACACTTGATTCTTATCCAGAGCGCTTCCTTACCATGGGAGGTGGTAAATAATGGCATTCGCATACACACCAGGTTTACGAGTTGCTGATGTAGCCGATATTGCAAAAACAAGAAGACTTCCCCTTAAGGGTGAGGTTCTTGTTAAAGAAGGAGATATAGTAAAGGCGGAAACCATTGTTGCCCGCACTGAGCTGCCAGGAAATGTTAAGATGTTTAACATTGCGAATATGCTGGGTGTTCCACCTTCAGATATTCCAGAACTTCTTCTGAAAAAAGAAGGCGAGGCTATTGAAGCCAACGAGCCTTTGGCCCAAAGTAAGGGTCTTTTTGGTAAATACTTTAAGAGTACTGTTAAAAGTCCTATTAAAGGTGTTTTTGAAAGTTTCAATGAAATCACAGGGCAGGCAGTTCTTAGAGAGCCACCGATTCCTGTTGAAATCGACGGATATGTTAATGGTAAAATTAAAGAGGTTCTTCCAGGTGAAGGTGTTGTTGTTGAAACGCACTGTTCTTTCGTTCAGGGCATTTTTGGCATCGGAGGCGAGGTTCGCGGTGAGCTGAAAATGGTCTGCTCAACTCCTAAAGAAGAGATAACAGCAGATAAAATTACAGATGACTGCAAGGGCAAGATTATTATTGGTGGAAGTTACATCAGTTATGCTGTTCTTAAAAAAGCCATAACAGCCGGTGTGAATGGTATAGTTGTTGGTGGTTTTGATGATCAGGATTTGAAAGATCTTCTTGGATTTGATCTTGGCGTTGCTATTACAGGTCACGAGAAATTTGGTCTTACCCTTATTCTTACAGAGGGATTTGGTAAAATGACCATGGCAGAGGGAACATTTGATCTTCTTAGCCAGCGTGCAGGCATGATTGCCAGTGTAAATGGAGCTACTCAGATCCGCGCAGGAGTTATGCGTCCAGAGATCGTAGTTTCCCTTCCGGCCGATGCCAGAAGCGCACAAACAAGTACAAAACAGGCAGGAGCCATGGATATTGGAAGCTCCATCCGCTGTATTCGCTCTCCTTACTTTGGTATGATAGGCAAAGTTTCAGTTCTTCCACCAGAGCTTCAAGTGGTTGATTCTGAGGCAAAAGTTCGAGTTCTTGAAGTGGAATTCAAGGATGGTAAGAAATTTATTGTACCAAGAGCAAATGTTGAGTTAATCGAAGGATAAAGGATAACGCAAAAAAACGGGGGGCTTAATAACCCCCCGTTTTTTTATTCTTTTAAAAAAGTTATAGTAAAAACTTGTATACAGATAGGTTTGCAACACCCTGTTCATCCCAGTATGAGAAACCGTTCTCAATTGCTGTTGCTAGAATATTTGTGTGGGAGTCATGGATCATCATTTCCAGATAGTCCAATCGTTTCTTCTCTGCTAAAGCAAGTATTCCTTGTATAAACCCTTGGGTATCATTCATGGCAGCAGTAAGAGGTGAAATTTCAGTACCACGATTTGCAGTTAGGAATTTCGCACCGGTTTCCACCTGCCAGAATTCTGCATTTTTCTGCATCCATTCCAGAGAATCTTCACAATTGTAATTTATATATTTCCATCCGCATGGCGCGTGGCCCGGGTAAATAGAAAAATCTTTTGCAGTTGGGATGAATTTGGTGAGAGTCACAGGGTGTTTAATAACAGGAGGGTTTTCCATGCTGATCACATGAAAATGCTCATCTGCCCTGAAACCCTGATTTTCAGCAATTGAAATGCTTTGTGCATTGCTAATGTATGTAGAGAACTGAATTGTTTTAAGTAATCCCTGATCAACTCTGGCTTTGGCAATTCTTAGAATTTCATTTGCAAGTTTTTTGCCATAACCTTTTCCTTTGAAATTCGTATGGACTCTGAGACCTTCAAGCCAAGCTATCTCGCCAGGAAGAGTGGTGAGCTTACCACATGCAATCACCCTGCCATTAATTTCTCCCACAAAAAAACCTTGTTGTTTTAACCAGTTTTCAGAAACCTGCTCCAGATAGTCATGCCCTTCCCAAGTTGTTCTGGATATTTCAGCCAGATCAGTAAGGTCTTCAGTGGTTGCTTCTCTGATGGTGATTTCTTTTTTCATATCAGCCTCACTTTATGTTTTTGTTATAAGAAATATATGTAATTGAAAAAAATGGTGTATTTTCTGAAAAAAAATAGAGTTGACCATAGCATAACCTTACTGATAGTATCAAGCTTATAATATTACTTTTTAGTGTCATCACTATGTTTTTAAAAAGGAGCAGTTTTGATAATATTTCGAGTTAAAACAGATTTTGAGTTTGACCTATTTAGAAAAAGTACAGTAAAAACTTTTGCAGCAAGCAATGTGATAGCCGGTAACTGGAAGGAATCAGAATCGGAATCCAAAGCATCCGCACTTTTTGAACAACTTCTTCCAGATGGAAATTCAACAACTGGCCATGAATTCTATACTATTCTAGAAAATCGCGACGAAATAGGTGCTGTGTGGGTGTATGTGGAAGGTACAACAGCATTTATTTTTGACATTGAAATTAGTAAAAGCTTTCGGGGAATAGGTTTGGGAAAAAAGTCCATGGCATCTTTGGAAACAAATCTGAAAGAACAAGGTGTAAACAAGATAAAACTACATGTATTTGGACATAATACAATTGCTAGAAACCTTTACAGCAAGGTGGGATTTTTAGAAACTGATGTTACCATGGAAAAAACTATAACCGAAACGGAGATGAAATGAAATTATTTATAGCTTCTTTTGCAATATTAATTGCCTGTAGCAATGTTGCAATGGGATTTGGTTATCAGGATGCTATAGGGGATGGAACTGTTCTTGGAGGATTTTCGCCGTACACAGTAGCCCTAGGTACTATTAGAGCTGTGGGAGCCACAGAAGCTGCCAGTATTTTTACAAATCCAGCTCAGACAATTTCTTTGCCCTTAACAATTCAGCTTTCCGGTTCTTCCATATCATGGGCGGAAAGAGTGATTGAATCTGATATTGATAAAACTTTAAGAACTTTTTTGACTAATAATAACGGGTTGGCTGCAATTGTTTATCCTGTCACCGGCAGAGCAGTGATTGGTGCTGGAATAGTCAAGGTTGCAGAGTTTGGTTATGAGGGTGTATCTCTTATATACGATGACCCTGATCAGCCTGAGATAGGAATTGCTTTTCTTGAATCTTCTGGTTCACAGATAGAGGCCATGGGAAGTGTATCTATGGCACTTGTGGGGGATTTATCTGCAGGATTTTCCGGAGGTGTTCGTCATACCTCTGCAGATTATCATTATTTTTTTGATAGTTTTCATATTCTGTTTTCTGATTCAACTGCTAGATGGTCTAAAAGCAGTAACGAATTTGCCTGGCACGCAGGATTAGCAGTAAACGGAGATTTATTTAAGTCAGGTTTATCCTACTCTTCAGAGACAGAATATATGCAAGATATTATTGCCTTCGGTGGTAGTGCTTATGCAGCACACCTTAAAAAAAGCACCATTGGATTCGAGGCAGAGTTAACTTCGCCATTTGATAGAAATCTATTTTTGGGTAAACTATTCATTAAAATGCCTTTGACAAAAAGTTTAGAGGCACTTGTTTCTATAAGTTTTGATGATAACAGGGTTGCAAACAGAGCCGGTTTCGGTTTTGGAATGGGTTTCTCTGGCCATGTGGGCAATTTTACAGTTGGTGGTGGAATACTTAACAGATTCCGGGCTAGAAGAGATACAGCTTTTCCTGAAGAGGTTTCTCAGCGGGTAGATGATTCTTACACAATTATTAATCTTGGAATTTCATACTTTTTTGCTAACTGACAAGGTGCTCCAGCAATTTGGTAATGATTTAATTTTCCCTTTGTGTTTTCAATAAACTAAGTACGGCGCTTGTTTCTAGGAATTGAGGAACTGGTCTCATTACTTATGTGTATCCTGAAAACAAAAGGAGAGTGATTTAGTATGAAATCAGTTAAAACCCATTATCTTTTGCTTCCTCTTCTCATGGTTGTAGCTGGGTGTGGTGCATCTGAAAAAACGGAAGGGATTTTTGGCATGAACAGGTTGTCAAAAGAAACAAGTGCCTATCTGCTGGCCCATGCAGATAATCCAGTGAATTGGTATGCCTGGGGAGATGAGGCTTTTGCCGCTGCTGAAGCTCAGAACAAACCTATATTTCTGTCTATCGGTTATTCTTCATGCCATTGGTGTCATGTTATGGAAGAGGAAAGTTTTGAAGACTTTGAAGTAGCATCATTAATGAATGAAACCTTTATTTGCATTAAGGTTGATAGGGAAGAGCGACCTGATATTGATAATCTTTATATGAGATTTACACTGGCTTTGAATGGCAGTGGAGGATGGCCCATGACTGTTATTCTTACACCTGAAGGTAAACCCTTTTTTGCAGGAACTTACATTCCCCAAAACACTTCTTTTGGCAGAACTGGAATGATTCAACTTATTCCTTCTGTTGCAAGACAGTGGGAGCTCAACAGAGAAGCAATTATCTCTCAAGCTGTTGAAATAGAAGAAGCTGTGCTTGGTAATAGTCAGCTTTCTTCTGAATTGACAAAAGTATCCACAGAGATTTTTCATAGTGGCTTTTTAGCGTTTGAAGCATCTTTTGATAGATTGTATGGAGGTTTTGGTAATGCTCCAAAATTCCCTTCACCGCATAATTTATTGTTTCTTCTTAGGTACCGGCATGCATACGGTGAACAGGATGCTCTTGATATGGTTACATCTACTCTCAGGGCTATTCGACGAGGAGGCATATACGATCAGATAGGTTTCGGGATTCACCGTTATTCAACTGATAGAGAATGGCAAGTACCTCACTTTGAGAAGATGCTTTATGACCAAGCTCTTTTGACAATGGCTTTTCTGGAAGCATACCAGATCACTGGGGAAAGCTTCTTCGGTGTTACAGCTTCAGAGATTATTGATTATGTGCTTCGTGACATGACATCACCGCAGGGTGCTTTTTTCTCTTCTGAAGATGCTGATAGTGAAGGTGGTGAAGGGGCTTTTTACAGTTGGACAGTTCAAGAGATGTCTTCTATTTTATCACAAGAGCAACTTTCACTGGCTGTGGTACACTGGAATGTTTCAACTTCCAACAGCATTCTTCATGAATCCCCAGATATTGTGACTTCAGATTCTGATCTGAACTCTCTTGAAGAAATCAGAGAGATTCTTTTTAACAACAGAGAAACCAGACCCAGACCTGCAAGAGATCAGAAGATTCTTACAGATTGGAATGGGCTGATGATTGCCTCTATGGCCAGAGCATCAGTAGTTCTTCAAAATCCTGACTATCTAAACAGTGCAGTAAGAAGTTTTCAGTTTATAACAGAGAATATGAGAACAGAGGATCAGAGATTAAGCCACAGTTTTGCCCTTGAACGCAGGGGAGCTGATGCTTTTCTTGATGATTATTCTTTTCTAATCTGGGGTGCTCTTGAATTGTATAATGCCACACTGGATCAGTACTATCTTCAGTATGCAGTCGATCTTCAGAAAGAGCTGGATGTTCATTTCCTGGATGATTCTCATGGTGGTTACTTCTTCACAGGGGATTATTCAGACTTACAGATGGCAAGGCTTAAGGAATCTTATGATGGTGCAGTGCCTTCCGGCAATTCTATTGAGCTTATGAATCTATTAACTCTGTGGAAGCTTACAGGCGAATCTGATTATTTAAATAGGGCTTCTGGAATTGAAGAAGCATTCGGTACATTGGTTACTAGTTCGCCTAAAAGTTATTCAATGATGCTTGCTGGTCTATTGTATGGACAGGAGCAGGGGGTGGAGGTAAAACTTTCGGGTAATGCAGATGATCCAATAATGTTGGAAATGCTTAAAGTAATCAGAACAGGTTACAGACCGTGGACAACAATTATACAGGTTGAACCAGATGATTTGAATAGAAGCTCTGACAGCTCTAGGGTCCAGGAAGTGATTAACAGTTCGACTGTTGCTTATATATGCAGGAATGGAATGTGCGGTTTGCCCTTAAACACAGTAATCGATTTTGAAGAATCCATGAGCTTACCTGTTCATCCTTAAAGAATGATTTTTCCTTGTGTGATTAGATCTCTTGTTGCCGAGGTGGTCTGTTAAGGTTATTATTGTTAGAATGTTTTTTGAATCTATACATTTTAACGAAAGGGGTTCAACAGTATGGTAAAAATGCTGTTTGTTCTTCCTCTTCTGATTTTTGCAAGTGTGACATTCGCCCAGTGTGTGGGGTGTCCCGAGGAAGAATTAGATGTAGGCTGTGAAAGCTCCGAACCATGCGGAGATTGTTTTATTCAGTCTCTTGTGGCAGAGGATGCTTCTAATGATGCCGGAGGGGGCATCGATCTTTCATGGACGATTGCAGTGGATGTGGCAATTCCTGATTCCATGGTTCTTGAGCGTTTAGATAGTGGTGGAGTATGGTCCCCAATAACCACTCTTCAACCGGCAGACGGAAGAAAAACCGATTCTGGTCTGGAAAATGGTCAGCAATACTCTTACCGCATTGTTCCTTTTTATGGTGGTATCGCTGAGCCTGCTTCTGAAGCAGTATCTGCCGTTCCCAGCAAGCAATGGATTCATACCGGACGAATCTGGATGCTTGTAATATTGACTTTAATCAGTATTGTGGTTTTTTACTTCATCGAGCAGGGCAAACGAGGTAAAGAACTTTACATTCGTCGAATTGCCGGTTTGACTGCAGTTGAAGATGCAGTTGGAAGGGCTACCGAGATGGGGCGCCCTGTTCTTTACATTCCAGGGATTATGGATATGGATGACATTCAGACAATAGCCAGCATGGTTATTCTTGGAAGAGTTGCCATGAAAACCGCAGAGTACGGTTCACCGCTTCTTGTACCCACATGCCGTTCTGTTGTTATGAGTGTTGCCCAAGAAATAGTTAAGGAATCTTATATTCAAGTTGGTAGGCCGGATGCATACAAAAGAGAGAGCATAAATTACATCACAGATGATCAATTTGGTTACGCCGCTGGTGTTGATGGAATAATGGTCAGACAGAAGCCTGCTGCAATTTTCATGCTTGGTACATTTTATGCTGAAAGTTTAATTCTTGCAGAAACCGGCAGAAGTGTAGGTGCTATTCAGATAGCTGGAACAGCAATGCCAAGTCAGATACCATTTTTTATTGCTGCATGTGATTATACTCTTATAGGCGAAGAATTATTTGCTGCAAGTGCCTATCTTTCCAAAGAGCCTAAACTTCTTGGAAGTCTTCGTGGGCAAGATATGGCAAAGCTTTTCTTTATGGTAATAATTGTAATCGGTGTTCTTTCAGCCACTCTTGGAGAGGCTTGGGCACCTGCAATGAAAGTTGCTGATTTCCTTAAACAAATAACCTCGGTGGAATAGGAGGCTGTGAAGTGAGACTTGTAATACCTCTGGCTATCACATTCGTGGCCGGAATGATAATGATACTTCAGTTTTTTGTACCAGCTACTCAATCTGTAGGTGAAAGCCTTCAAGAGTGGTACATGATCGTTGCAAGTGCAGCGATTTTTCTGGGCGCAATTAACCTTCTTAATGTACATGTTCATAAGATCAGATTCAAAGCACCGAACTGGAAATACAGCCCAGTAACAATTGCAGGTTTTTCTGTAATGATAATTACCGGTATTTTCTTTGGCATTGAACCTGGAAAACCTTTTGATTACATGTTTACACAAATGATGGTTCCCATGGGAGCCACCATGTTCAGCCTTCTGGCTTTTTTTGTGGCAAGTGCTGCATTTCGTGCGTTTCGCGCCAGTAACTGGCGGGCAACTCTTCTTCTTTTAAGTGCGTTTATTGTCATGCTTGGCCGTGTACCCATCGGTGGCATGATATCGCCTAAAATCCCATTAATCAGTGAATGGATTATGCAGGTTCCTAATCTTGCCGGTCAGCGTGCTGTGATGATTGGTGCTGCAATGGGAATGGTTGCAACTTCACTGCGTATGATTTTTGGTATTGAACGCAGTTATCTTGGAGGTGCAGACTGATGTCTACTTTTGTAGAAAAACTAGGCAGCATTGATCGTAGAATAATTTTCATTGTAATGGCTTTGGCAGTTATTCTTCCACTTGCATTTAGAATGAGCCTACCTATTAAAATAGGTGAAGGCCCCAGTAAAGATATGTATGATGCTGTAGAGGCGCTTCCAAATGGCTCTACTGTTCTGTTAAGTTTTGATTATGACCCGTCTACAATGCCAGAGCTTCAGCCAATGGCGATTGCCATGGCTCAGCAGCTTATGACAAAAGACATAAAGATAGTTTCACTAGCTTTGTGGCCAATGGGTGTAAGTCTTGGAAATGAAGCACTTATTTCCGTTTCAGACAGCCTTGGCAAGGAAGAGTATTTAGATTGGGTAAATCTTGGTTACAAAACAGGTGGCGGTGTTCTTATTGTAAGAATGGGCAGCGATATTAAGTCTGTTTTCCCCGTTGATTATGATGGCAATTCCGTGGATGAAATGCCAATTATGGATAACATTAACAAACTCAGTGATTTTGATATGATCATTTCTCTGTCTGCCGGTGACCCGGGTATTCCTTCTTGGGTGATGATGGCAGGCGACAGATATGACATACCAATCGGTGGAGGATGTACTGCAGTGAGTGCTCCACAGTTTTACCCATACCTTGGAACCGGTCAGCTGGTGGGTCTTCTTGGTGGGTTAAAAGGAGCAGCAGATTACGAAACAATGGTTAGAGTTGGTGTAGAGGATGCTCCTGCTGGAACAGCAACACCAGGTATGGCAGCACAATCAGTTGCTCATCTGGTAATAATGCTTTTCATCATTCTTGGAAATATTTCCTACCTTGCGGGGAAAAAGAAGAAAAGAGGGGCAAAATGAACTGGACTGTGATTGGAATATGGCTTGGGGCTCTTTTGTCACTTAGTCTTTACAGTTTTCTTTACAAAGATAATCCTTTCTATAAATTTGCAGAACACCTTTTTGTAGGAATGAGTGCAGGTTACTGGGTTATCTACAACATCAAAAATGTGTTAATTCCAAACTGGTGGAACAACCTTGTTCCAGCAGAAGGTGGAATGCAACCAATTTGGTTGATACCAGGTGCTCTTGCATTTTTTATGCTTCTTCGCATCGTGCCTAAGCTTTCAAGCTTGAGTAGAATGTCTCTTTCTCTTATTGTTGGAACTGGAGCAGGTCTTAGTATGACTGCAATGCTTCAGACCAACGCACTTGCCCAGGTGAACGGTACCATTATTGCCCTTGGGCAGGGTGGCGGTTTATTGAGCTGGATAAGTAACATTATCATCGTGACAGGTGTTGTTTGCGGGTTGGTTTATTTCTTCTTCTCAAAGGCGCATACAGGTGTTGTAGGTGGAGCTGCCAATGTGGGCATCACAGTATTGATGGTTGCATTCGGGGCAAGTTTTGGTTATACAGTTATGGCTCGTATCAGTCTACTTATAGGGCAGACGCAGTTTCTGCTTTTTGAGTGGCTTCCGACCATGGGAATAAATTTATAAGCATTCGCATGTGGAATCACATAAATTTGTGGTTCCAGATGTGATTAACAAAAGGGGAAAAAGTGAAATTAGCACTTCTTGCGCTTGCAGTTATGGCTTTTGTTTCTTTCGGACAGTGGTTCGAAATTACAAATGACACAGGTTATGATATCTATTATGTGAATATTAGTTACAGTGATGAAAGTGACTGGGGTGGAGACTGGTTAGGTAGTGACATCATGTATGATGGCGATACTTACGAATTTGACATGAGTGATTATGACTGGGAAACAGACCTTTTTGACATCCAGCTTACTGATGTTGATGGCGATACATACACCTTCCTGGGTGTTGACGCCGAGTATTATGGATCTGATGATGACGACAACGTATTTACCGTTACGCTCTCAGATTTAGATAACTAATAGTTACATTTAAAAACCGGCGGGGCTTAGGCTCCGCCTGTTTTGTTTGTTGTCACTTTT
>JAOZUR010000008.1:36822-66282 GCA_029938555.1 Candidatus Sabulitectum sp.
AATATTTTGAAACGGTCGAAATCAGAAGCCTGAATGAAATATTGTGCTGAAATGAAAATTTTGTATGAAATTGCAATGGTACTTATGCAGGGTAGAACCACTTATACCCAAGTGTCTGTTTGTTGTTCCATGCAGGGTTGTTTCCTCTTCTTGACACGGTTGAAAGGCTTATGTATCCTACAAGAGTAAAGAGTTTTGTGACAATAGGTTAGCGCACTGCAAGTCTGTGTGCTGTAGACAGTTAGGCGGTCATGGTCGGCCATGGCAAATGTACTTTGTTTGTGCAAATCCGGGGCTTCTGGGGTTAGTGTTGGAAGTTCGGGGCTAATGCACAGTTTGTAGCCAATAGAAAGGAGCTGCAAAGTGTTTAGAAGAGCGACAGTGTTTACGCTTGCTCTGCTACTGTTTGTATCCCTCGTTGCAACTGCAGGAACAACTGGTAAAATCGCCGGTCGCGTTACTGATTCTGACGGAAATCCGTTAATCGGTGCGACAGTGATGATTATTGGTACTTCCTTCGGTGCAATGACAGATCCGAATGGTGAATATTTCATTATCAACCTTCAACCGGGGACTTATAATCTTCGGTCAAGCATGGTTGGAATGGGTGAGCAGACAAAAGAGGGTGCCAGTGTCATCGTTGACATGACCACTCGTATGGATTTTGTACTTAACCCTGAAGCAGTTGGTAACACAGTAATTACTGTTACCGACCAGAGGGGTATGATTCTTCGTGGCGTTACATCCAGTGTATCTGTTGTAACCCGTGATGAAATCAGAACCATGCCAGTTGCAGGTATCACAGATGTTGTGAACCAGCAGGCTGGTGCCGTTGATCGCGGTGGTCTTCACATGCGTGGTGGCCGTGGTGGCGAGGTTGCTTATGTTGTTGATGGTGTTAGTCAGACTAACCCTAACGGCAATGCTTCAGATCAGAGTCTTCCATTATCAGCAGTTGCTGAAACATCAGTTATTTCTGGTGGTTTCGGTGCTGAATATGGAAATGCACAGTCAGGTATCATTAATGTTGTAACCCGTGAAGGTGGAAGATCCTATACAGGTTCTATCAGCATGAACGGTAATAACTTTGATGCACTTGGTATTTCTGAAGACTGGACCTGGGGTTATCCTGGTTCCTGGTGGGCAGGCCCAATGTTTGATGGCGAAGATGGTCAAATTCTTCAGGAATTTGGTCAGAACAAAACTTCAGCATTTGCAGAAGCTAGGCTTTCAGCCGAGGCTGCAATTGGTGGACCAGAGCCTATTACTCAGATCCTGCTTCCAGCAATGGGTCTTGATGTAGGTGCTGATGTTCGTTTCTTCGGTACGGTTAAATGGCTGCAAAGCGGTGGCGGTACTGATGGAAACTATGGTTACTATCTGAACACAGGTAGTGATCAGTGGAATGGTAACTTGAAGCTTACAATTAAGCCTAATCCTAGAACAAAACTGAACTTCAGTGGTTTCTACAGAAACCAGGAAGCTCGTGTTTATCGTGGATGGTCTTATGCAAGATATCAAGATCCATATACCGATCCTCTTACCGGAGTAGTACACCCCGGTTCAGATCTTCGTTATGGACTTCCACTAGGTACAACAAATAACCACTCAATCGGTTTTAGTCTTACACAGACTCTTAGCGATGCCAGTTTCCTTGAATTCAAGCTCAATCAGTATGTTGCTGATTACACAAGAAGAATTCAGCAGGAAGAAGGCGGTTATTTCGGAGAAGACTTCACAAGAGACGACTGGCTGAACTACACACCTGACCGTGTGCAGGACAGTGATGGTTTCTACCGTTCAGGTATTGATAGAAATGCCTGGATGGACCAAAGAAGTTCTACATCCACAGCTAGACTTGATGTAACAAGTCAGGTTAACCAGCAGCACCAGCTTAAGTTTGGTGTGGAAGGCAAGTATTACGACATTTATGATTACACTGTCGATACTGCTTCCGGTGGAAACATCTACATGGGTGAATGGCAGGCATATCCTCATGCTGCTTCCGCTTATCTTCAGGATAAGATGGAATACAGAGGCATGATTGTTAATGCTGGTATTCGTTTCGATTATTTCGACCCTAACTACAACGATTTCCCTGCTGATCTTACCAACCCAGTGAATCCAGGAACTTCCGTTGAAGATCCTGATCACATTTTGAATCCTGTAAGTGTCAGTGCAAAATATCACCTCAGTCCTCGTCTTGGCTTTAGCCACCCAATAACCGAGCGTGATGTTCTTCACTTTACTTATGGTCATTATTTCCAGGTTCCAGATTTTAACAACATGTTCGATGGTGCTGACTTTGATCTTTCAGGTGCTTTCCCAATGGTGGGTAACCCTGATCTTGAGCCAGAGGAAACCATTGCATATGAAGTTGGTGTAAAACACATGTTTGACGATTTGACCATGCTTGATGTCACCGGTTACTACAAAGACATCACAGGTCTTATCGACATGCAGAAGAATTACTTCACAGCAGTTGATGCTTATGATCTTTACATTAATGGTGATTACGGTAATGTACGCGGAGCAGAGTTTACTCTTATGAGAAGACCTTCAAACTTTGTTAGCTTTAGTACTAACTACACCTATTCAATCGCTAAAGGTAAGAGTTCCAGTGCAAGACAGAATTATGACTACGCCTGGGCAGGCTGGGTAATTCCTAAGCGCGAGAGCTTCCTTGAGTGGGATGAGAGACACGCTATCAACGTAAATGCTGATTTCCGTATTCCTCGTAATGAGGGTCCAGCATGGGGCGGCACACGCTACCTTCAGGGTTTTGGTCTTTCAATGCAGTGGAGTTATGGAAGCGGATTCCCATATAATGCCAGCAGTCAGGCAACTGCCGATCCTGTCATTAATGGTGAGCGCTATCCATATACAATGAGTACAACTGCCAAGCTTAACAAAATGTTCTGGATGGGTGATACCTCTTTGAATGTTTATGTGTGGGCTCTAAATCTCTTCAACCGTGCAAATATCAATAACATTATTGATCCTGCATGGTATGACGCTGATCTTACTGGAACAGGAAGCCCAAGTCATGATCCTCGCGGATCTCAGGGTAACCCAGTTGCATATTCACGCAGAAGACAGATTCGTTTTGGTATTGACTTCGAATGGTAGGAATTTTAGGCGGTTTTATCCGCAAGAACAAGGAGAGTTACCAGATGCATAAATTACTACTGGTGCTTCTTCTGATCATGGCACCATTTGCCATGGCTCAGGGTGAAGAACCGGAAGCAACAGAAACAACCGAAGAGGTTGCTGAAGTGGTTGAGGAAGAAGTTCCTGTGGCCGTTGAAGAACCTGTAGTTGAACCAGCAGCAGCAGCTGAAGAAGCTCCTGTTGTGGAAGAAGTAGAGCGTTCACAGAGTGCCAGCATGGATCTTAAAGATCTTTTCATCGCTGGTGGAAATTTCATGTGGCCCCTTCTTCTTGCACTTATTATTGGTTTAGCCGTTACTGTTGAAAGATTCATAACTTTCAGCAAGGCTAAATTAAATGTGGCTAAGTTTCTTGAGCAGCTCGGTGGATACATTGTCAAGGGTGATCTTAGCGGTGCTGAGAGTCTTTGTGATCGTACCCGTGGACCTGTTTCTGCCATACTCAGAGCTGGGCTCATGAGAAGAGACAAAGGTCTTGTAGATGTTGAAAAAGCAATCGAAAGTGCCGGTTCTATCGAAATGGCTCATCTTGAAAAGGGGCTTGTTGTACTTGCCACCGTTTCAAGTGTAGCTCCGATGATTGGTTTCCTTGGTACGGTTTCAGGAATGATCCGTGCCTTCGGTGAGATTGCAGCAGCCAAGAATGTTGATGCCAGTCTGGTAGCAGGCGGTATTCAGGAAGCGCTTATCACAACGGCTACTGGCCTTGTTGTGGCGATTCCAATTCAGATGGCAAACAACTTTTTCATCTCTAAAGTAGGCCGTTTTATTACTGACATGGAAGAGGCAAGCATGTATCTCGTTGATCAGCTTGCTGACATGGAACATCTCAAGCAGTTGTGATAAGGAGCAAGAATGCGCAGTAACAAACCACGGGCAACAGGCGAGTTTTCTGATTCGTCAATGTCCGATATTGCATTCCTGCTGCTGATCTTCTTTTTGGTAACTACCACTTTTGATGTTCAGAAGGGCATCAGTTATCAGCTGCCTAAGAAGGCAGATGAAATTACAGAAGAGGTAGTGATTGATGAAACGAATAGGCTGGTTATGACCATTAAGCAGTGGGGTCTTGGAAGCTATGTAGCTCTCATTGACCAAGCTCCTCCAGATGGACCATTGCAAAGAGCCAGAGCCGGTGAAGATGTTGGTCTTGAAGACCCTATTCTTCAAGAAGGAATAATGACACTTGCAGCCCAGAGAGCCGAGGCAGTTCAGTCGACTTCTAACCGACTGCTGAAGAATCTTGAAGTTGCAAAGGGTGTACCAGCGGGTACTTATTCCAGCTTAGCGTCAGCTATTCAGGCAGAAAATCTTACACCAGTGGTGCGTTCCGGTTTAATCCGGGAGATCATGGGTTCAGATGTCCCTGTTAACATCGATCAGAACTTTGGAGAAGTGGCTTTTGGTGATACTCTTGTTCTTGCTGACGCAAGACAAGGAGATATTGCCTCAGCCGTAAGAGAAAGTGAGCTTGTTGTTATTCTCAAGTTCTTTCCCGATTGCGACTATGATGGCATGATTACAGCACTTGATGTGATCAGACGCAACGGTGTCAGCCGTACAGGTATAACAATTCAGGAAAGACTTGGAGGTGGTGTATAATGAAGTTTAAAAGACGAATGAAGGTGGGAAGCGCAATAGGATCCAGCACAATGTCGGACATCGTTTTCCTTTTACTTGTTTTCTTCATGGCTACTACCATTTTTAAGGATGACAGTGGTCTCCGGATTCGCTTTCCTCAAGCCCACCCTCAGGTAATGAGTGAGCTGGGTAAGGAGAACCTGATGGTGGCCGTCTGGATTAAACAGATGACCCCCGGAGACAGTCAGAGTGAAGTTATTGCAAGAATTGGCGATTATGATCTTCCAATGGATCAAGTTGCTGTACAGTTAAAAGGTCTTGCAGACAAATTCTGGCGTGAACAGAACAAGCACCTAGATGTCATAGTTCTTAATGCGGACACTCGTGTTCCCATGGGGGCTATGGTTGATCTTTTTGCGGCTCTTCGCTACGAGGAATTGTACAGTATTCAGTTTAACGCTCAGGATTTGAGCACAGGAAACTAGGAGGAGGTGGGATGTCAACTAACGCGAACATAGAGAGTAGAAAAAAAGCTGCTCTTGGTTTTGAATGGGGCATTGTAGTTGCTCTTGCGTGTCTGATCATCTTCTTCGAGTTCATTCCTGCCAGTGAACTGGGCAGGCTGTCAACTCGAACTTCAGATTCCCAGATGGAAGCTGTAGAAGCTGATATCGCCTTTGACGATGAAGTTGAAGAACAGGAAGAAGAAGTTGAAGAAGAAGCAGAGGAATTAGAGGAAGAAACAGCAGATATTATTGAAGAGCTCGAAATAACATTATCACTTAGTGACGATACTGAAGGGCTCGAAGAAGCTTTAACAATAGAGCAGAGTGATGAGCTTGCTGATACAGGGCAATCGGATGAAATGGGACCACCGCGGTTTATGGCTGCTGAGGTTCTTCCGGTTTGTACTTATCAGCCACCTCCAACTTATCCGGATCTTGCCAGCCAGGCTGGTGTAGAGGGTATGGTTACACTTTGGCTTTTTGTTAAATCAGATGGTACTATAGCTGATGTTCAGCTTTACAACTCTAGTGGTGTTGGTAGCCTTGATCAGGCTGCAACGGCTGCAGCGTGGAATACACGCTGGACCCCGGCACGCAACAACGGGCAACCGGTTGCTGTGTGGACTTCACTGAGTTACAATTTTCAGTTAACTAATTAGCGTGTGTTGTATGGGTATAACACACAACAAAAGTAGGATTCGAACCTTTGCGAAAATTAGGTTTGAAGAAAGACAGGAGGTGGAAGTGAGTATGAGGAGGACCAGGCGGAGCCGCGGTTTCCTTGCACTCGCCGTGCTTGCACTCTTTGTGTTTGTTGGCACGGGCCTCGCAAGAGAGCTCAGAGAGGTTTCCCTGCCAGAAAGCACAGATGCCAGACCTTCATTGGTTTGGGGATTGCATAATTTAAGCAATGTATGGAGTGCATTTCTTAATCTCGGCAGGTTCGGGGATCCCGATGGAAACTACCCTTCGATGGAATGGCCAGGCGGTTCAGGAAGTAGCTACCTTTGGGCAGGTAACTTCTGGACATCATGCGCCGGCGCAATAACCAGCGAGCACCCAGATAGTTCGGGTAAATGGGCTAGTTGTTCAGATTACGGTGATTGGGAATTATGGGCAAGTGAAGGTTACCCTATGGAGAAACTTGTTCCAGGTACTGTTGCCCTTGAACAGACCCAGTACGGTTACGATGACTGGGAATTGACCAGGAATGCTGATCCTTATGGTATGGCTGTATATGAAGAAAATTATGGTTGGGGAACACCTGGTTATAACAACTTCATTGCTAACAAGTTCATAGTTACTCATCATAGCGAATATGGTAACGGTGCACCTCTTGAAGGTTTCACTGTTGCTATTCGCGGTGATTGCGATATTGCAACAGCAGATCCTGTTGAAGCAGCTATCGAAGATATGGTTTATTATGACGGTCATGCTATCTGGCTCTCTGGAGATCCAGAAATTGATGACTTCGATTACGTTTTCCAGGATGGTGTAAAAGCCAGCGAACAGGATATCTACACTTATAAGCAGAATCCTGACAGTCCACTTGGATCAGACGATCCTAACAATATCTGGTACTATTACAACTACATAGCATCAGATTATCTTATGGATAATGATGTTGATGGAAATGGCGTTTCAGATCATTACACAATTCTTTTTAGAACTGTTAATATTGATGATCCTGCTACTTACATCTATCCAGTTAACAGTGGAACTGGAATGGAAATGTTCACAGAGGGCAACCGCCCAGAGCATTTCTGGCAGCACGTTGTTGGCGATACTACTTTCGCTGTTGTGCCAAGAAGCATGAGTTACATGTGGGATGGCGATGGCGCTGGAAGTACTGTTGATGATAGTGGTGAACAGGACCTTGATGTACCTGCAACTGGTTTCATTGCCTGGCGTCTTCTTGACCTCTGGGTAAAAACAGCTGATGGTCAGATTGAGCGTCCAATTGATGTTTATGATGTTCCTATTCCACTTAGTCATGCTTGGTGGAACTGGGAAAGCGATCCCGGCATTGATATCGAGAAATACGATTACATGTGGGGTGTTTTCCCTGACGAGAGCGGCCAAGAGAGTGGACCTGCTTACCTAGAAGATTGGGTAGGAAACGAAAATACACCAGAGGCTAGAATTGCTCCTAACCCAGGACCATGGCCTTTTATTTACAACAACCCTCTTGCACTTGGATATCCAACATTTGATTACAGATTCCTTCCAACAATGGGACCTGTTACTTTGAATGATGGCGATAGTCTTTTTGTAATTGGTGGATGGATTGTAGGTCTCGGTCTTGACGGTGCAAGAGAAGCAGCAGATCAGCTTCTTAGTGCTTATTACCTTGACGGCGGATGGGGCGTTCCAGCTCTTCCTCCAACTCCAATCCTTTTTTATGAAGGCCAGAATAACGCAGTTCACCTTGAATGGGGTGCAAATGCAGAGTCTTACTCTCCATTTGGCGGTTACAAGGTCTACAGAGCAACTTATGCACCAGGTGATTTTGAGCTAGTAGCTACAATTACTGATCCTGCAGTACATGAGTACACAGACAATACAGCTAGAAATGGTTTCCCATACTACTATGTAGTTACTGCTTTTGATCTTGAAACAGGTGTTGAAAGCACAAAGAGTAATTACAAGCAGACACTTGAAGGAACCCCTGTTGCTGTTACACCGAATTGGGATTCGGATTCCAACTGGACTGAAAATGTAAGAGTTGTTCCAAATCCTTACAAGATCAGTGCTGCTTGGGAAACTACCTACTTCAACAAAATAGCTTTCATTAATCTTCCAGCCATGTGTGACATTCATATTTTCACACTTGCAGGAGATCATGTGATAACACTTGAGCATCGTGATTATTCCGGTGAGGTCGGTACAGAGTACTGGGATCTCGTATCCAGAAATGATCAGGATATTGTAACGGGTCTTTATGTTTACAGAGTAGAAACTGCTGACGATTTTGTCATCGACAAATTCGCCATCGTTAAATAGGAAGGAAGGAAACCATGAAGCGAACTAGAACAAGTATGATTCTCGCAACCGCGCTGGTTGCCTTCCTGCTGTTCCCTGCAATTGCACAGGCTTCCTTTGCAAAAACAGGAACTTCAGGTGCCCAGTTTCTTAAAATAGGTATTGGATGCCGTGGAATTGCCATGGGTGGTGCCTTTGTTGCCACAGCAGATGACCCCAGTGCAGCATACTGGAATCCAGGCGCTCTTGTAAGAGTACCAGGAACTCAGTTTCAGTTCTCTGGAACAGAAATGTATGCAGACATACTTTATGGTAACGGCATTGTTACTCATGAGTTAGCTGGCGTTGGTACACTTGCATTGCAGTTTGGTCTGCTTTCAAGTGGAGACATGGATCTGACAACTGTAGAAAATCCTAGCGGAACAGAAACATTCACATGTACAGACATGGTGATTGGTCTTTCTTTCGCAAGAATGCTCACAGACAGATTCAGTGCTGGTCTTACTGCAAAATATGTTCGTGAAACTTGGGATGATGTATCAGCAGGTGGTATAGCCATCGATCTTGGTACTCTTTATGACACAGGTTTCAAGACACTTCGTATTGGAATGTCAATTCAGAACTTTGGTCCAGAGCTTACCCCTAGTGGTGAAGCATCAACATGGAACAGTGGTGTTGACTCTTTAGAATCATACGACCCTTACTCAATGCCTATGAATTTCAGGATTGGTCTTGCCATGGATGTGGTAGATCAGGGTCCTCATCAGGTAACAGTAGAGGTTGATGGTATTCATCCTGCTGATAACGTAGAGCAGGTAAACATTGGTACAGAGTACTGGTATAACAATATGATCGCTATAAGAGGCGGTTATCGCGTAAATACAGATGAAGAAGGTCTTTCAGCAGGAGCCGGTTTCCGGATCCCAATGGGAAGCCAGGTTCTTTCTCTTGATTACGCATACCAGGATTTTAATAGGTTGGAAAAGGTTCAAAGAGCCAGCCTTGGATTTGCATTTTAGAAATTGTATTGATTAACCGGAAGAGATTTCTCTTCCAACTCTCGGAAAGGGTTTAATGACACTTACTGCTCTCTTAGCGTTGCTTTCACTTACTGGTTTCACGCTTAGTTGGAGTTCTTTACCTTCCAGGGCCGCTAGTACCGGTTCGGCTGAGGTAACAGTTCTTATAAGCGAGAATGATGTTCTTTCTGTTAGCACAGAAGATGGTTCGCTGGTTTCTTACGAAATCACCGCTACCATTAACGGTGAAAATTTTATGCGCATTGGCAGTAGAGGTTTAGACAACTCTTTCCCTATAACTGAAATACTCTCGTATGATTTGCTTGAATCTGGAGGTCATATTGTTTCCGTTACCCTAACCGACCGTGAATCTGGAGCGTCCAGTCGCAACGATGTAGAAATTTACATTGATGCTGCAAACGAGACTCTTTGGTCAAGCGGTGGTGTCAGAATAATTCCTGACGGCCAGGTAAGGGCAGCGGGATTTGTAAGCCTTGTCTGGAATGTATACATTCCAAACAATGAAGACAAAACAATACCCTCAGGAGGTTATGCTCTTCTTGACAGATATACAAATGTTGTCAGAGAAGGCTGGCTTACTGGCGAATCAGTGGAAGATGGCGTTGTTGGTTATTCTGCGAATATTTCCTTGAATGGATTAGAGAAGGGTAGATACCGGTTTACCGTAGCTGCTCTTCAAAGCGATAGTGTTGTTGCTTCGTCTTCGAGTTCTATTTCTGTTCTTGAAGCGTGGGATATATGGGGTGATGATGTGAATGAGACCAAAACTCTTATTCGCCCAATCGCTTCTACCCATGAACTAAGAGAACTTGAAAGAGCAGGAGGGCTTGGCGACAGGAATTCCGTTATGGCGGATTTCTGGACAAGTCGTGACCCTAATCCAGCCACAAGGGAAAATGAATATCTTGATGCTTATCTGCTTAGGCTTGATAGAATATCAAGAGAATTTACCACCACAGGTATTCGCGGAATAAATACTGACAGGGGTGTAGTTTACGCAAAGATGGGAGAGCCTGATATTGTTGAAGATTTCCCATTTGAAATCGGAACTTACCCATACATTATCTGGGAGTATTTCACTCCCTTCCTTTCTCTTTCATTTATAGACCACGATGGTTACGGGTTTTATGAAATGAATGAAGGATGGGATGTTGTTGATAGGGCATTTAATGCCAGAGAGGAATGGTCACATGAATAGAAGCGTTATAGTTATTCTTTTAGTAACGGCCTTCACTGTTATGGCTTCAGGATTGGCAGCGATAAGCAATGGTAATATTAATTTTGCCATAGATACCGCTGTTTTCAATATTGGAGCTGGTGATACACTTTTACTAGAGGTATATCAGGAAGTAAACATAGCTCAGTTCTCAATGGATTCTGATAGCAACAGCCTCTTTACAACAGAGATTATTCTTTGTTCTGTAGAGGGTGATACAATGGTTGTTGATATCTGGAATACGCCAGTGGCCTGGAGCCAAAGTGGTCGTGCTGTGAACTGTGAACTTCTTCCGGTGATTGAAGGGGATTGGGTTCTTACTGTTATCATGACAGATGTGTTTAATGGAATACAGGGAACCGCTGTAAAGCAATTCTCTGTTGAATATCTTGAACATTTTAGTGATGTTGAGATAGCTAGAACCATTATGCCCGCTGTACAGGGTTCAGTAAATTCAATGCTTAAGGGAAACATTATTGTATTCCCGGCAGCATCAACAAAATTCTTAATTCCCGGTGAAAACATGATGTATACTTATCAGGAACTCTATTCTCTTGGGGGAACAGAAATTCTTAGATATAGTAAATTGCTTGATTCAAATGGTTTACCCATTTACGCCAGGTCTCCTATGGTTATTTCCATTCCTGATGGTATGGAAACTGTAGCTTTAGTTGATAGTTTGGATCTTTCTGTGGTAAGAGAGCCAGGTCTATACAACCTCTCTGTTACTTACACTCAAAACGGAGATACATTATCTTCTGTTTTGAAACCAATCGTAGTGGAAATTTATGTTCCATCTACGGAATCCTTTCAGATGCCGGATGTTTTTTCAAACCGAGCGCTGATTGAATTCCCTCTACTTTTGAATCAGGAAGAAATTCAACTTTTCAGCAGACTTGATGAACAGGGGCAGGCTCGTTTTTATGACGAATTCTGGCAAGCTCACCCAGGTGAGCATGATAGTTTTCTAGCAAGAACAAGAATCGTTGCTTCTAGGTTCTCAACCCATGGAAAACAAGGTTGGGAAACAGACCTGGGAAGAGTCTTCTTAATTTTTGGTGAACCTGACGAAGTGGATGCTAAACCTTTCAGTACTACTCAGGCCCCGTATGAGATTTGGCTGTATTACTCAAATGTGCAGGAAAACTTTGTTTTTGCTGATCTATTGGGTAACGGAGATTATCTTCAGGTTTATTCCACTGTAGAGGGTGAAGTCAGTTATTCCAACTGGCAGGGCATGATTATGAATGTAAACTCTGGCAGAGGCGCAGGCACTCTAGAAGAGGAATTCTAAAATGAACTGTTCAGTTAATATTAAATCGTTCCGGAATTCATTTTCCGGTAAAGACAATAGATACGAAGTAACAAAGAAACCCAGTTACGAGGAGGTTCAAATGAACACATTTTCGGGAAAATGGAGGGTTGGTCTACTGGCCGTCTTCGCTGTTCTCCTGATGCCACTCCTCGGTGTTAGCAATGCCTCAGCTATTGAGGTTAATGATCAGGTACATGTTCTGGTTCCAGATTTGCAGGAGTTCCCTGCAGCACCGGAAGACATGCTGTTTACCTGTCGTGCTATCACCGATAATGCAATATGGCTGGTACAAGATTCCAGTTATGTTGACAATAAAGGTGGCTTCGCTGATACGTTATTCGTTCCCAAAGTTGTTTGGGGATCAGATTTATCCGACAATATGGTTGCTCCTGATGACTTCGCAGCCCTTACAGCTTCTTTTGAAGCTAATGTATGGGGTACTGTTACTAGTGATTGTGGCGTTCCTACAGATCTTGATAATGACGGCAAAGTCGTTATCGTTCTTGCTGCAATTCCCACAAAGTACAACAGTAGTTCGTCATCTCAGGCTGCCAGAAATAACATGTACTATGCAAACCCTGAATTCAATGAAATTGAGGGCGTAGCTACAGAGTTATTTTACATCAATATCCATCCTAACACAGCAGCACCAGCTGGAATGCCATCTGCTGTTGAAATGAGAGAATGGAACCTTGCAAGCGGTCTTACTACTCTTGCCATGAATTCCACTCAGGCTGATGAAGAAGCTTGGCTTGTTCGTGGATTAAGCGTTGTAATGCAGTACAGATGTTTTGGTTTTACTCAGACAACTGCCGGTAATCATGGTATGTTTGAATTACTGAAGGAATTCAGAAAAGCTGCATATCTTGAACTTACTAACCAGTTTGCTGGAAACCAGAAGTACGACTATGCTGCATCTCGTGGGCAGCAGTTCCTTTGGTTAATGTATCTTGCACAGCGTGAAGGTGATGCTATCATCTCTACAATTGCAAAAGATGCATTGCATTCAGGTATGCTTTCTGTTGCTTACGCAATAGACCCTGCAGCAGTTGAAGAAACAGCAATAGAAGACAATGTAGTACCTCTGTACTTTAATTGGCTTGTTGCTAACCTTCATAATGATTTCCGTTCCGATTATGAAGGTGGAATTTACATGTACGATTTCCTCGCTGGAACCACTCAGGAAGAGTGGGCTCACGCAGGAATGGGTACACCATTCACAATTTCCTTCAATTCTTATCCTATTGAAGGCGCAATCGCTCAGCTTCAGTACGCCATGAAAGGCCCTATCTGGGCTGCTCAGTACTGTCGTTTTGAAGATTACGATGAAGAATGGGTAACAACTTTCAACGGTCAGTACTCTGATGGAAGAGGCGCAAACAGCGCTGTTAATTCCAGATGGGAAGGCCTTGTAGTTAAATGTGATAACGAAACTGGAGAGTTCATTTCCATTGAATCAATGGTATTTGATGATCTTTACAATACTTCGTTCACACTTACCGATCCGAACACCTACATTATTGTTACAAACAATAATCCTGGTGGCGCTCCTTCAATGAGATATTACATCTCCAATGATGTAACATCACCAGAAACAGAAATGGCTCTTCATCAGAATAGCATTGTATCACAGTATATCACTTCTTACTGTGCTTTGATTGACTCTGATAACGAGATTGAAGGGTATGACTGGATCGGTCCAATCTTTGAAGCTACTCTTGGTGATTCAGTTCTTAACATGAAAATGACTGAATTTTACAATGGTGTTTTCACTGGTGTTTTCACTGCATGGGCAAGTGGTAACTACGAACTTTCGTTCAGTGGTTATGATAGCACAGGTCATGCTGTTCAGGGTCTTAAGAATGTTGCTGTTGGTTATGCTGACACAGATCTTACCCTTGAAATCAATGAAATCAGACTTGATGTTCCAAAAGGTGGAGCTCCTAATGGTAGCATGATTACTCTTTCCGAAACCGGTTCACTCGGTCTTGCGATTGAGTCCAGTGCTTCAATTCAAAGTGCTCGTGGGCAGATGACAGGCATTATTGCTGGTCCTGTTTCCATTCCTGCTGTGAACGGAACTCTCTCCTTCAATAGCAGTACTAATGCCGCATCTGTGTATCGTTACACAAATGAAGGCTGGGTACTTCTTAATAGCTGGTTGCAGGGTGGAAAGATCTCCGCAACAGTTGAAGAAGGCGGAATTTATGCTCTTGGTGAAGGAATTGGTGTTTTCGCACCGGAAATTCCTGCTCAACTGGTTCTTGGTGCAAATGCTCCTAACCCATTTGCTGCACAGACTGCAATAAGCTTCGGCCTTCCAGTCAGCGGTAATGTACGGTTAAATGTATTTGACATGACCGGTCGCCTTGTTACAACCATCGCTAATGAAGAGATGGCTGCGGCTAATCACACTATCGTCTGGGACGGTACCGATTCAACAGGTTCACCTGTCGGCGCAGGAGTATACTTCTGCCGACTTGAAACTGCTGGACAGGTTCTTACTCAGAAGATGCTTAAAGTACAGTAAGGGGGGGAATAATAATGAAAAAAATCAACGCGACACTTATTGCTGTTATTGCAGCCTCCCTCATTCTCGTTGCAGGATGTTATACAGAAGACCCAACCATGCCCGATGTAATCGGATATGATGGTTATCTCAGCGCAGGCTGGGTTGCTTTTGAAGCAGGCGATTACGAGAGTGCAATGGATAACTTCCAATTTGCTATTGAAATTGATACTTCCAGACCAGATGCCTACCTTGGTGCTGGCTGGTGTGCTGTCCTTCTACCAGATTACTGGGTAATTGGAGAGCAGTATGACTACATGGCAGTTCAGTTGGACGATGGCGTCTGGCCTGTTAAAATGCATACAGGAGCTCAGGCTCAGGATCTTTCCTGGTCAGTGTTCCAGTGCACATATCCTGTGCTTACTGATAATGATCTTTTGGTTATTAATTCATTCGGTACAACCGATACATTAATAATTGACGATACATTAGTAGTGTTTGAACCATCTCCAGAAAAACTTTCCATGGATAACCTGGAAATTGGTGATTGGCTGTTTGATGTTTACGGTTCAATCAGATTCCAGTACACATTCGAGATCGAAAACCCAAATATTACTTCAATGTTTGTTGTAAATAATGGTTTTGCTCTTCGTGATAGTGCTGTTGACTCTATTGTGAATGGTGCTACTTCAAGTACTATTTACCTCAGTGTACCTTACAAGTATGTTGAAGTAGGGGAAGCCAATTACAGAACATGGTGCATGAACGCAAACAATATGACTTATGAGTATGCCACTTATGAAAGTGCTGCTGGTCATACTGCTTTTGCTAACGATGCTGTAGCAGCTTATGGTCTTCTTCAGAATATCAGAGGCGAAAACGGTGATGTATTGTTAGGTTCTGCTGCTCTTCTCGGTCTTGCCGAAGAAGAACCATATACCTTTAGTCATTATGCAGGAATTACAAGTTTGAAGATGAAGGGTATGGCAGCTGCCATGGCCTACAGTAATCAATACTTCAGACCTGCTCTTGGTATTTGCAGAAGCGAAGGATTCGGACTTGACATTGAAATGTCAGATTCAGATTTCCTCGTGAAGCTTATGCAGGCTATTGAAATGATGCTTTTGTAGAAATACAAGGTATAAAAAGGAGTCGCCGGTTTTCCGGCGGCTCCTTTTTTTTAGTCAAAGAAATAATTCTGTCTATAAATAGGGTTGTTGAACCAAAGGTGAATAATGAACTTGGAAATGACTGTGTCAGGAACGCCCGAGAATATTAAAGTCGGTGCGCCAAGCATCTATTGAAAAAGTAAAAGAATTGGATTATGTTTTAATCACTGGGCGTTATGTTGCTTTGGCAGACACAGAAGAAGATTTTGATTTTGCAGACGATTCACAAAATGAAAGCAGAAATTGAAGGCCATTAAAAGAGGAAACAATCTTAAACAAATGTATTTCTGTTAACCTTGAAAAGATTAAAATATAATGGAAAACAGCAAAGATATACGCTGGATACAGCGACTTAGCAATTACAACAAAGCTTTACAAACATTAAGTGATGCAGTTGCTTTAAATGAAGAGAGAACCTTAACCAATTTAGAAAAACAAGGTTTAATACAGGCTTTTGAGTTTACACACGAGCTTGCTTGGAAAGTGATGAAAGACTATTTAAAAGAAATAGGTGGTGTCAAAACTATAGGCTCAAGAGACACTACAAGAGAAGCATTTGCAGCAGAGTTGATAACTGATGGTGACCTTTGGATGGATATGCTTAAAAAACGAAACCTCACAAGCCATACCTACAATGAAGAAACATCAGAAGAAATTTACAAAAGTATCATTAAAGATTTTCACCAAACTTTTGTTGCCTTTCAAACCAAAATGCAAGAATTACAAGGAAAAGAAGAAAACCAATAGATGTACGGATTAAAAGATAAACATATCAAAGCCATTAACTCTGTTTTTTCAAAATACCCACAAATTGAAAAAGCCATACTCTACGGTTCTCGTGCCAAAGGCAATTACCGTAACGGCTCTGATATTGACCTTACTTTGGTAGGCGACACTTTAGACCTAAGCATTTTATTTAAAATAGAAACCGAGTTAGACGACCTACTACTACCCTACAAAATAGACTTGTCTGTTTTATACAAAATAGAAAACCCAGATTTAGAGGAACACATAGAGAGAGTAGGAATTGTTTTTTACCTGTTGCAATAATGCAGGAATCAGGTAAAGTGCATACGCCGATTTTCCGGCGACTCCTTTTGTTTTAGTAAAAGAAATAATTCTGTTTATAAATATGGGTTGTTGAACCAGAGGAGAATAATGAACTTGGAAATTACTGGGCCAGAAAAGCGGAAGTAATTGATTGTGAACAAATCTTAAGATCTCTGCCGGAATACTTCGGTAAAGAGCAAGCTCTGCCGAGATTCATGTGATGGCAGTACTTCCACAAGAACAGGGTAAGAGTATCGGTAGTGCTTTGATAAAAGCGACCGAACGGTATCTTAAAAATGATGCTGTGAGACTTTTCGAAGTAAAGACTTTTGGTGAGTCACATCCAGACATGAACTACGCGAAAACCCGTAGATTTTACCTGTGGCAAGGTTTTCTTCTGCTGGAGGAGATCCATGATTTCTGGGGTAAAGGATTACCAACCCTGTTCATGGTAAAACCTCTCCTGGGAAATTTTGAAAGTGGCCCAACCAGCAAAAGTACCTGAGAGTTAGCAAAGGTGTATTTAAACCAACACAATTATCTGCAAAGAATTTGTATGAGCTCTAAACAGAATATCAAAAAAGAAACTAAGGCAACTCAGGCTCATCGATTGCAAAAATATCAAGATTCCAATTTCCAGAAGCTCGGTCGGAACTGAAAGCAATCCATTGCTTGGTGGGGTTCCAGGCAGGATACTGATCTAATGCAGGATCATCAGTTACTTGAATTAAAACATCATCTGTAGTATTAGTAATGAATAGCTCATAGTTACCAGTTCTATTGGAAGAAAAAATAACCCACTGGTCATCTGGTCCCCATGATGGATGTATGTCATGACTTGAGCTTGCTGATAGTACTTTCTGGTTGGAACCGTCAGGGTGAGCTATCATGATGTCCCAGTCGTCTGAAGGTGTGGCACGGTGCTGGAACAATACCCACTGGCCAGTGGAAGGACTGTATGAGGGACGAAGTATATCGCCAGCTGGAAAACCAGACTGAAAAATAGGTTGATCAAGTGAATCAGGGGTATGTTCAGCGTCAATTAGATAAAGCTGCCAGTTTCCTGTGCCTTGACTGCAATACAAAATACTGTCTCCAGCCACATTGTAGGTGGGGAAAGCATTCATTAAACTATCTTGAATATGTATAGTGAAGTTGGTTTCGTTACCGGGGATTGATCTTATCTGGCTCCACATACTGTCTGGGTTAAGTGCTGTGTACACAATGCGAGCTGATTCGCTGTTCCAAGCACCCAACGGGCCCATAAATTCATCAAAACTTGTAAAAGTTCTGTCGGAAGGATCAGATAAACCATCAGTTCCAAAAAGACGACTGGCTCCTGATGAGACGTAAGCTGAGAAGAATAAAACATCTCCGTAAGGAGACCATGAGAGAGCAGAATCTGCATAAACTCCGCTTAACCACATAGTGGCGCCATCGGGCCAGGCATACTCTCCTGAAGGATCATTACATGCCGATAAGAAAAGAGATGATACAATAATTAGTGAAAGAAATAATTTATTCATAAATGTTTTTCCCTATCATAATGGTGTAATGTCTGCGCCTAGTTTTTTTAGTCGATTAACGATATTTTCGTAACCTCGCTCTATCTGATGCACATTATGGATGATACTTTCTCCGTCGGCACATAGAGCAGCTGTAAGAAGAGCCATCCCTGCTCTTATATCCGGGCTTGAAACTTCTGTTCCAACCAGCCTGGAAGGTCCCGAGACCACAACGCGGTGGGGATCACAAAGAATTAACGCAGCACCCATTGCTGCAAGTTTATCAACAAAGAACATTCGAGACTCAAACATTTTTTCAAAGATAAGGCTGGTTCCTGTGGCCTGAGTTGCTACCACAACTGCAGTACTTGTTAAATCAGGAGAGAAACCAGGCCATGGTGCATCGTATATTGTGGGAATAGACCCACCTCTATCAGGTTGAACAATTAATTTTTGATCTGCTGGAATTGTGAGAACTTCATTTTCATATAAAACCTCTACGCCTAATCTTCCAAGACCAATCAGTGTAGGTCTAATAATATCATGGGGAACACCTGGAATTTCAACTCGGCCACCGCAGCAAACTGCTAAACCTATGAAACTTCCTATTTCAATGTGGTCTGGGCAAATTTTGTGAGTTGTTCCTTTTAAAAGAGCACCTTTCCCATGAATAGTAATTCTGTTGGTTCCTTCACCGTCTATATCAGCACCCATGCTGCGAAGCATAACCACTAGATCTTGTACATTAGGTTCACAGGCAGCATTGTAAATAATTGAAGTGCCTTTTGCTATAGAAGCCGCCATAATTGCATTTTCTGTAGCAGTAACACTTGGTTCATCAAGATGGATTTCTGTGCCTCTAAGACCATCAGGGGCTTGGACTTTTATCATTCCGTTTACAAATGTGACCTCAGCACCTAGTTGCTCAAGAACAAGAAAGTGAGTATCAAGCCTTCTTTTGCCTATAACATCTCCACCAGGAGGAGGTAGAGAAATAAAACCTGTTCTTGCCACCATGGGGCCAGCCAGCAGGATTGATGCTCTTATGGTTCGTGATAATTGTTCGCTTAGGTTTTCTGGTTGTATAAAGTCAGCGGTGATTGAAACAGAGTTTTTGTCTTCACCTCTAGAGACTTTTGCTCCCAGATCGGCCAAGAGCTGAATCATCGCTCGCACATCAATAATGTCAGGACAGTTATGCAAAGTTACAGTCTTATCAGTGAGCAGAGTAGCAGCTAAAATAGGTAATGCGGCATTTTTGCTTCCCGAAGGTACAAGTACACCGTTGAGTGCATTACCACCTCTTACTCGCCAGCTGGTACTGGGTTTCATTTTTTAGCTCCTGTTTTACTCAGAATAGTGTTATAAAGATCTGGTTGTTCTTCAGAAAGCCAGCTTTGTTTCAGTAACCATCTTATATATGGTGCGTCTTTTGCAACTATGTCCTCAACAAGATTTCCACGGTATTTGCCAAAAGTGAAAATTTTGACTTCAAGTGGGGTATCAATTAGTTGAACCAGTGACAACCAGTCTTTCTGTAAATTATCACACAATTCCTGTTTTAAAGAGAAGTGTAAAAGAGATTGCACAAGCTCTGTATCAAAAAGGGCACGATGTGCTTCACCTTTGATATTCAAATCTAGTTCAAATCTGTATCTAAGAGCTTGAAGAGCGTGCGATGGTATTTCCTGCCAGATATGCCTTGATAATCTAAGAGTATCAATGTGTTTAGTTTTATCAAATCTTGAAAACAGAGATGGATACTGCCTTTTCAGAATTGTATAATCATAAGGTAAGTTGTGAGCTGAAATATAATCAGCTTGTTGTGTGAGATTACTAATTTGTTCGATAAAATCCTCTGCTGGTAAGCAGTTTGAAATCATTTTGTTGCTGATATGATTTACCGCTGAAGCTTCAGGAGGTATAGGAATTGATGGTTTTATAAGAGTTTCAAAAATTTGTGTTTTTCCGGTAAAAGAAAACCCATTGTACTCTGCAAGCAGAAAAGCTACTTCACACACCTCGGCTGTATCTGGGTCAGGCCCTGTGGTTTCAGTATCAAGGAACAAAATTTGCACATTCCCTTGAGGGATAGCGCTAAAAAGGTCTAGTGTTTTATTCATAATCTCAATTCTAATTAAAAAGTCAAAGAACTGCAAAGAGCAGTTTTTTGACAAATGCATGTGGATTTGATTAAACTATGCTAGATATGAAGTTAACTTAATTCAAAGGAGAGGTTATGAAATACTTTATGCTTTCAACATTGGTTGCAGTATTAATGTTGATGGGGTGCGGTACAGAAGATGTTTCAGTTGAGAACGCAAGTCCTATATCAGTTGTTCCAGAAAGAGCTATGGTTTCAGTTATTTTAACTGATCCTGCTGGAATTGTCCGTAATATTGATTCCTACATAAGTGAAGGAGCGCCAATTCTTGGCGAGTATCTTCTGGAAAATCTGATTTGTGAGCAACTTGACATCTCGAATCTTGATTCTTTGACATCCCAATATGGTATAAACCCTTCAGGTCAAATTGCTTTCTGGATGGAAAGTGCTATGCCACAAAGTATGGCACTGGCTTTTTCTGCATCTGATTTCCAAATTTTTGTTTCTTTGCTTGAGGAAATGGGTTCAGAGTTAATCGTCGAAGAACCTGTTATGGGTGAAACGGTTTATTCAATTGTAACAGAAGAAGGAACAAAATATATTTGTGGAACCAAGGGAGTGGTTCTTGTTGCTTCAACTAAAACCAGTCTTGAAACAATGATAACTAACCTTTCACCAGATCCTTCTTTTGAAATAGAACCTACAAGCATCTCTATGAAATTTAACATCTCTATGATTGGTCCAATGGCTGTGAGTCAGATGCCTTTGGCTAGAATGATGATGGACCAGGGAATTGCAGCTGATAGTACTATGCCTGCGTTTGTGCCTGCTATGCTAGATGTTTATATGGATGGTTTTGAAATACTTCTTTCCCAGGTTGATATGCTTGAGCTCACCATAGTTGCAGGTGCCGAAAATGTTGTGATTAAAAAAAGAGCAAGTTTTGTGGAGGGTTCTGAATTGGCAGAAATGTTTGAAGAAATACCCCAGCGAGACATGATTCCAAATATATCTCAAGGTGATTTAGCCACTGTGAGATTCCAGATGCCTGAAGTTATTGCTTTTGAAATTACAAAAGCATTTACAAATGTATTTACAAGTGAATTAAGCGATGAAACTCTCGGCTTTTGGTCTGCAATGGCAGCGAATGGCGCAGTCTCTATTTATGACGATGATTTTGTGCACATAGCTGCCGCTTATGAGCTTTCTGAAGAAACTTCAATTGAAGATGTGGCTTATTTGTATTCCGAATACATAACACTAATTAAACCTGTTATTGAACAAAATACAGAAATAGAACAATCGTTTGAGTTATTAAATGAAGGTATTATCCAAGTCCAAGGAATAGATTTTTATAATATTTCTATTATAATTACTCCTGAAGAGCCAACCAGTATGGAATTTAACTATTGGATGACTACTTTTGATGGTGCTCTTCTTATTGAAACTTCACCTGAACCAGATGTTCTTTTAAGCATAGTTTCTGGTGATTATGTTCCTGCAGAATTGCCTGGAACTGGCGAGTTTTCAGGTGAGATGAGTATTGCTGGGTACCTCAAGCTGATAATGACCATGAGTCCCAATGGCACAGAGTTGCCTGATATCGGCTCTGATGTGATTTTTTACTGGGATGGTAGTTATTCAAACAGGTCAATTAGTGGTGAAATGTCAATGAATGGAAGCAATGCTGTCGCCACTGGTTTCGCATTTTTCGGTTTGATTTCTGCAATGCAGTAATTTAGAGTACTTTTATGGGGGCATTGCTAAAGCAGTGTCCCTATTTTTTTAGCACAAAAGTTATATCAAGATTTTAAAATAACAATTTGTAATACAGATGGATTATTGGAAAACACCATTGTAAATTGATTGTGCAGCTGCTACTCCGTTTTTAACAACCTCAAGGGCGCAATCAGCAGCTCTGTGTGCCATGACTGATGCTAACTCCTGTTGCTGTTTTGGAACTTTCTTAAGAACATATTTGGCCAGATCCATTCTTTCAGGTTTTGGACCAATTCCTATTCGAAGTCGCGGAAATTCTTGGGTTTTCAGTACCTCAATAGTATCTTTAAGCCCATTTTGCCCACCAGCAGAGCCATTGTTTCGTAAACGCAGAGTACCAAGAGAAAGATTAACATCATCGCAGATAAGAAGCATGTTCTCGGGGTCTTTTTGTCGTGCTGTAAGTATTGCTGCGATAGCTCGTCCGCTTTCGTTCATGTATGTAGATGGTTTTATCAGGTGAAGGCCACCAGGCATATAAGCAACATCAAAAGCACCTGCTCTTTTAAAGGAAACGCCAGCTTCTCGGGCTAAAATATCAGCCACCCAGAAGCCGGCGTTATGCCAGGTAAGTGCGTATTTCGGACCAGGATTACCAAGACAAGCTATTATGCTGATTCCTGGATCCGAAATGCACATTCTTTATTCCTCTGTAGAGGTTTCTTCGCCTTCGGCGACCTCTTCATCGGTTTCTTCTTCTTCAGTTTCTTTAACAAGAAGAGCTTTTGGTGCGATAACACCAGCAAGAACTGGATCAAAAGCATAATCTGTTGTTAGACCATCTGGAAGAGTTACATCAGAAAGATGCAATCTGTCTCCAAGATTAAGTTCAGTAACATCAAAAGTTACCTCTGATGGGATATCAGCAGCTTTCACTGTAATATCAAGTGCGTGCATTGTATGCTCAAGAATTCCACCCTCAAGGGAGACTCCTAGTGGAGTTCCAGTGAGCTTAACAGGGATAGGAACAGTTACAAGCTGATCATCTGATACCTGCTGGAAATCAAGGTGTAAAGCTTTGTCAGTGAGAGCATCCCACTGTATTTCCTTGATAATGCTTTTCATGATCTCGCCTTCAAGAGCAAGTTCAACAATACCCAAGGACTGTGCATAACCAATTTTAGACATGAATTCGATTTCTTCAATTTTAATTGAAACATCTGCACCCTGTCCATAAATAATTCCTGGAACACTTCCAGAACGGCGAAGTCGTCTGGATTCTCTGGATCCGAGATTAATTCTCTTTTCCATAATTAGCTGGATCGGCATTACTATTCCTTTCGTTTACTGATGGGAAAGCTGGCTGGGGCGGGAGGATTCGAACCTCCAAATGCAGGGACCAAAACCCTGTGTCTTGCCATTTGACGACGCCCCAATTCAAATTCTATCTGGACTGACACCGACACACCCATGGGAATTTCCCAGAGAGATGTGCCTCTGCTTCTATTGCTTCACTCTGGGACCTGAAGAGTGCGTAGAATGTTGGTCCCGAGCCACTGAGTCCCCAGTTGTTTGTCAACCGAGACAATTCCTTTACCGTCCAAGCCATGCTAGGAAAGCGGTTTAGGAGAAGCGTTAAGAAGTCATTATCGAGTCTGACAGGGAAAGGCTTACCCTCATGCCAAGCTCCAAATTTCAGGGCGGTATAATCGCTAATGTTACATGCCTTTGTCAAGCCCCCCTGCAATTCATCCCATAATTTAAAGGCCATTGGTGTTGGAATATTCTCGCCGGAATGGACAAGAACACAGAAAAAATTAGGAACGAATACTGGTTTAAGTTTTTCTCCACGGCCCTCAACAAACGCAGTTTCTTCAGGTAAAAGAAAAAAAGGCACATCACTTCCCAGTTGTTCACCTAAAGACATTAAATCAATAGAATCGCCGGTAAGTTTTTTTAAACCTAGAAGAACTGCTGCAGCATCACTGCTTCCACCCCCTAGCCCACCAGGGGAAGGGATAGTTTTGTGCAGAGAAATTGAAACGCCATATTTGGATTTGTACCCTGTTTTAAGCAGAAACAGTTCAGCTGCTTTCCAAATGATATTAGTTTTATCAGCTGGAGATGAAACACCGGTACATTCAAGTTTTATCTCACTGGCTTTTAGTGTTAACTCCATTTTTATGGAATCGTATAAAGAAATTTTTGCAAAAACACTTTCCAGTGAATGAAATCCGTCAGATCTGATACCTAAAACCTGTAACCCTAGATTGAGTTTTGCAGGAGCTTTTATCAAAAGACTTTGCATTACAGTGCTGGTTTGGTAAGAAGAACTATGGCAACTGTAACAATCCACAATAAGATATTGATTTTAAGTGGAGTATCTTTTAAAAGAACTTTGTCAGGGCTTCCACCTTGACCCAAGCTATAAACGATAAAAAGGTATCTAAAAACTCCATAAGCTACAAATGGAATAGTTACCCAGAGGAACGGAGACACAATTTCAGTGGTTCTATCACTTACAGTGTATATAGAGTAACCAAGAATGCTTGCAGAAGCCGTAATTCCAATGACTTGATCAAGAAGAGGAACTGTATAGTCTTGCAGATTTGATCTATGATTTTTAGCATCAGTTCCCATGGAAACAAGCTCATGTCTTCTTTTTGCAAAAGCCAGCAGAGAAGCAAGGAAAAAAGTACAAATAACCAGCCATGGGGATAGGGTGATAACTTCCCCGAAGTCGAACAATACTGCTACTCCTGCAAGGGCTCGTAAAACAAAACCAAGAGCTATAAGTATACAATCGAGAATAACTATATTTTTGAGCCCAAAAGAATATCCGAGTTGTTTAATGAAATAAACAGAGTAAACCAGAGCAAGCCATGGTGTGAGTGCCCAGGCAGTTCCCAGTGTGCCAGCAGCAAGAATTGAAGCGGCTAAAACAGCATTTTTAACAGAAAGTCTGCCAGAGGCTATGGGTCGGTTACATTTCTCAGGGTGCAACTGGTCTTTTTTGCGATCGACAGAATCATTTATCAGGTAGATTGCCGAAGCAATTAACCCGAAACCTAAGGCTGCCAGTGCTGTTTCATAAAAAGCTTTGGGTGACCATACCTTACCAAATAGCAAAGCCGCAAACACAAAGAAATTTTTTGTCCACGCCTTAACTCGCATGGCTTCAAGTAGTATTTTTATAGATTTCATACGGTTAAAATAACAGAATTTAACTCCATGTAACAACGACAGACACACCTGTGTTTTTTTCACTATATTTGCTCAAATATATTTGTATGCAAAACAGGTTTTCTAAGCATTAAGCAGAGGAGAATTCTATTGAAACTTTCGTTTCTTTTTCTGAGTGTCTTTTCATCTATACTGTTGGCTCAAAGTACACTGAATGTTCAAGTCCTTGATTATATTGATCATGGTGATTCAGAAAAGAATCTGGAAACACCACTTTCTGTAGTAATTACTTCCACCGCCACAGGCCAGCCGGTTATTGATCAACAGGTTCATTTTACAGTTTCCGGTGGGGATGCAGACTTGGTTCCAGCTGATGGTTTTTATACTATCGAGGAGGAATCTGCTGACGGGCTTGTTGTACAAACCGATGAAAATGGGAAAGCCAGTGTAATTGTTGAACTGGGCAAAATGGGTGAAGTGCATGTAAATGCCACTGTTTCTGACAGCAATGGAGTTCCTTCCGTCGGTTCGTTTGATTTTGTTTCACTTGATGTTAAAGCAATCGTATTTCAAGTTCTTGGCGGGTTGGCAGTATTTCTTCTTGGTATGCAGATGATGTCTTCGAATCTTCAGCAGGTAGCTGGGAACAAAATGAAGTCGATCCTTCGAACCCTTACCGCTAACAGATTCATGGCAATCATTGCAGGTGCTTTTGTTACGGCTCTTGTTCAAAGCTCCAGTGCAACCACAGTGATCACCGTGGGGTTCGTTAACAGTGCTCTTATGAGTTTGCAACAGGCTGTTGGTGTGGTTCTTGGTGCAAACATCGGAACTACAATAACAGGGCAACTTATTGCTTTTAAGATAACAAAGTATGCTTTTCCAATGATTGCTTTGGGTTTTGCACTGTCTGCTTTTTCCAAGAATAGAAAAAGGCAGATGTGGGGAAAAGTTATTTTAGGTCTTGGTCTACTTTTCCTAGGTATGACCACAATGAGTGGAATAATGAAACCTCTTCGTGGCAGTGCGCCTGTGCGAGAGTTCTTTACTGCTTTCGGTTCAAACCCGATTCTTGCCATAATTGCAGGAACCCTTGTAACGGTTTTTGTTCAGAGTTCCAGTGCTACTGTGGGGTTAACCATGACCCTAGCAGGTTCTGGTTTGATAGGCCTTCAAGGGGCAATATTCCTTGTGCTTGGCGATAATATTGGCACCACTATTACAGCTCAGCTTGCTGCTATTGGAAGTAACCGACCTGCTAAACAGGCTGCAATGGCTCATACTTTAATTAATGTTATTGGGGCAATCTATTTTGCTCTGCTGGCCATTGATAAAGATGGTTTTTTCATGAATCTTGTACGGCGAACATCGTCTGACGCCATGAGACAGGTGGCTAACGCTCACACAATGTTTAATGTGGTGAATGTAATTTTGTTTATTCCTTTTGTTCCCGCCCTTGCAAAATTATGCAAAATTATTGTACCATCTGGCGATGATGTCCCAGAGCCTGATCTAATTCTTGATTCTAATCTGCTTTCAACACCGGTTCTTGCCCTTGATAATTTAGACAGAGAAATAGCAAAAATGGCTGGAGTTTCCGGAAAAGGTGTATGCAAGGCTGCTGAACACTTTCTTTCAGGAAAACATTCTGCGAAAAGAATTCTTGCAATGGAAGATACTGTTGATGATATGCAGAGAGATTTGACCATTTATGCCTCGCATCTTTTCAAAGAAAACCTCTCATCAGAACAGTCTTTAAGGCTTCCTGTTATTCTTCATACAATTAATGATATTGAAAGAGTTTCAGATCACGCTGTAAATATGTTGGAAGCTAGAAATCGTATTGAAGGTAATGTACTTGAATCTGAAGGGCCTCTTACGGTTGCTGCCGGTCAGGCTTTTGAAACTCTTAAGGAAATGGCAGAGCAGGTAAAATTAGCACTGGATACCCATGATCTGAAAGCTGCCCAGAAAGTTCTTGTTCTTGAAGGGCGAATGAATCAGATCGAGGAAGAAGCCAAAAATAACTACAGTGCGTCCCTGGCAACCTACGGCATTGCCAATTTGACAGGATTAGCTATTCTTGATTTTATTGATTATTGTGAACGAGCTTGTGATCACATGAAAAACATAGCACAGTCAATAATCGGAGGAGGTGTGTGGCATGGCGTTGAATCCGGAGAGTAGTTTTTCCGTGGATCTTGACAGAATTGAAGAAGGAATTGCAGTAATTCTTGCACCTAATGGTTTTCAATGGCATCTTCCTGAGTCTTATCTTCCACAGGGCATATCCGAGGGTATGACCATGACGGTGACTCTTGTAACTGACGAACAAGCCACTTCGGCAAGATTAGATCGGATAAAAAAGCTACGAGAAGAGCTGGTGAACAGGTGACAGAAAATTGTACCGGTAAACTTGTTCTTGTGGCAACTCCCATAGGCAATCTTGATGATATGTCTCAAAGAGCTATGGAAACCCTCAGTACAGCTGATATTGTCATGGCTGAAGATACAAGAAGAACTGGTAGATTTGTTCCTGAGCGCAAAAAACTATACAGCTGCCACGACCATAATATTAGGGGAAGATTACCTCAGATCGAGCAGTTTCTTCTTCAGGGGCTGACTGTAGCCATGGCAAGTGACGCAGGCACTCCTGGAATATCTGATCCTGCATATCGTGCAGTTGGGCTGGCTGTTGCACTAGGGGCTGAGGTAACTATGATACCAGGCCCATCCGCTGTTATAATGGCTCTTGTGGTTTCAGGTTTACCTACGAACAGATTTGCTTTTGAGGGTTTCTTGCCCTTCAAAAAAGGGAAGCGACAAAAAAGGATTCAACAGATGGTTGATTATCCTGGAACAATTGCATATTATGTTGGCCCTCATCATATTGCTTCAGTTCTTGAAATAATGCTGGAAATCTTTGGCGATAGGCGGGCTTGCGTAGCTCGTGAAATGACCAAAATACACGAGGAATTTGTTAGGGGTACCCTTTCTAGTTTAAAAGATAAATATTCGATTACTAAACCAAAAGGTGAAATCACTTTGCTTGTGGAAGGAGCTTCAGATTGAGTCTGCACAGAATACGGATGACATTCAAAGGGCTTCTTGATCCGGTGGTCTCTTTTCTTGTAAAAATAGGGCTATCTGCTGCAGGAGCCACAATAGCAGGTTTGTTTATCACAATTGTTAGTGGTTGGTTTGTGTGGAAAGGTGATTACCTTATCGGAGCCATAATTCTGATCTTTGGAAGTCTTTTTGATGCTGTTGATGGTGGTATTGCCAGATTAACAAAAACTTCTTCTAAGGGTGGAGCGGCTCTAGATTCTGTTATGGATAGAGTGGGTGAAATTCTCATTCTTACTGCGGTGCTTGCGGGGAAAGCAGGAAATGAACATGATAGCTTGTTGTATATTATACCTCTTGCCATGGGTGGCTCGCTTCTTGTAAGTTATGTTCGTGCCCGTGCAGAGGGGCTTGGTATTAAATGTGAAGTTGGGCTTTTTACCAGAACTGAAAGACTGGTACTGGTTATACTCGGTATCTTGGGTTCTGAATTCTGGGGTTCAATTGTTGTAGTCTGGGCTTGTGCAATTATTGCAGCAGGTTCCTGGCTCACAGCTTTACAAAGGTTGTTAAAAGTTACACGGGATGGGAAATCAATCCCCTTGAACTAAGGGTTTTATTTCTCTCGAAACATTATACCCGTATAGGGAGGACACTGAATGTCAAAGAAAGTAAGAGTCGCAATTATTGGAGTAGGTAACTGCGCTAGCAGTCTTGTTCAGGGTGTGGAATACTACAAAGATTCAAAAGTGGGAGAAAAAGTACCAGGTCTTATGCATGTTAACCTTGGTGGTTATCATGTTAAAGATGTAGAGTTTAGTGCCGCGTTTGATATCAACAATACAAAGGTAGGCAAAGACCTTAGCGAAGCTATTTTTGCCGATCCTAACTGCACAATTAAACTTTGTGATGTTCCTAATCTTGGTGTTCCTGTAAACAGAGGAATGACCCATGATGGTATTGGCAAGTATCTTAAGCCTGTGATTGAAAAGGCTCCTGGGCCAACAGCTGATATTGTTAGTATTCTTAAAGAAACAAAAACTGATGTTGTAGTTAGTTATCTTCCTGTGGGCAGTGAAGAAGCAACTAAGTGGTATGTTGAACAGATTCTTGAAGCAGGATGTGCTTTTGTAAACGCAATTCCTGTGTTTATTGCACGCGAGCCATACTGGCAGAAACGTTTCCGTGATAAGAATCTTCCATGCATGGGTGATGATATTAAGAGTCAGGTTGGGGCAACCATTCTACACAGAGTAATGACCAGACTTTTTCAGGATCGTGGCGTAAGACTCGATCGTACATATCAGCTTAATGTTGGTGGAAATACAGATTTCCTCAATATGCT